>JAIOQJ010000268.1 GCA_021413475.1 Planctomycetota bacterium
CAACACCCCAAGAGCTTCGGGAACGCCGAAAAACGGCCCCGGTTCTGGGGATGAAACCGTTGGACGACAACGGAGGTGAGGAATGAACACCCGCGAACGCATTCTTTCCATCGTGCTGATCGTGGCCATGGTCGCCATCGCCGGTGGCTTCATCGGCTGGCAGATGATTTACAAGCCCATCAAGAATCACAACGAGAATATCGCGAAACTCCGCGACGAAGTCGACGAGCTATCCGAAAAGAGGTTGAAGATCGAATTCGATCAACACATCTACGAGACCAAGACCCGTAAAAAGAGCTTACCCGCCGAGCTCAAGGTCGCCCGTTTGCAATACGAAAAGTTCCTCGATCGCATGTTACGGGAAGCGAAGCTCACCGTGACCAGTTTGAATCCAAGCGAACCCGATACGAAGAACGTCCCTCTCATTTCGGGCAAGAAGCCGATCTATACGAAGCTCGATTTCGTGGTATCGGTGAAGGGTGAATTGCCGAGCATCGTCCAGTTCCTTTACACGTTTTACAGCCAACCACTCTTGCAACAGATTCGCAAGGTCATCATTTTGAAGCCTTCGACTGAAAAAGGCCGCATTCTCGATGTGACCATGACGATCGAAGCGTTGGTCCTCGATCGCGCGGAGAATCGTTCGTTGCTGCTGGTTCCCCATCCCGCCATCATGCTGGCCATCGGCGGGGCGGGAGCGGCCAGTTTTAGCATCCACAATGTCGAAAGCGGTCAAGGAACTCCGTTCATCGCGGCCAACGTTCTCGCCCGCGGCAGCGATCGTTCCAGCACCGTTTCCTCGCGAGCCGAATACGGGCGAATCGAAAACAAGAATATCTTTTTCGACCCGCCCAAATACGACTCCAAAGCCGACCCGAAGCTCGATAAGCCGATGGTCGTCGAAGAACCCCGAGGACCGAAGGAACCAGATCTCGCGCCATTCTTGGCCATCACGCGCATCTCGCACAGCGACGGCCGATCGGTCGCCCAGATCTTCGACCGGGTTTACAAGGACGAGTACGACGTCGAAATGAATTCACGCGGCGAGGTGAAAGTCTCCCACTATTTCTACGAACTCATGGAAAACACCAACGGCACCCGAAACGAGGTGCGCAAGAAATACCCCGATACGACTTATTTGCAGTTCGGCAGTAAAGAAACGGGCAACCTCCGCCGTTACGTGGTACACCGCATTCTGGAAAACGAACTGCTCCTCGAAACCTACGATCCCGACTTCGAACGGATCATCCAAGGTCCGGCCGCGCTCGCCTTCGGCGGGGCCGCCAGCATTGGCATCCCAGGTAAACTCCACCTTTGGCGAGTCGGCCAAAAGCTCGTCAGCGATGAACCGGGCAAAGCGATGCGCGACATGACAATGTACTGGACCAAGCAGGAAGCGTTGACCCGCCCCCTAGGCATTGAAAACGAGGGCGACGCCGAGATCAAGCTCGGCGACGGCGGGGTTCCCGACCCGAAGAAACCAGAGGCAAAGGGATCAACGCGAAAAAGATCGTCGAACAGGGATTGAATGGGCGGCCGGAAACTGACGTTCTTCAAAGGTGCGCGCATGAGACGTTTGCAGTTCAGTTTCCTCGCTATCTCGGTCAGCCTCTTGTTATGCGCGACTATTCGCTCCGCTGAGCCGAAAGCAGTGAGTACGGATTGGCCACGCTGGCGCGGACTGAACGCGGATGGCGTAGCCGAAGGTGGTAATCCACCCATTCGCTGGACGGAAACCGAGAACGTCCGCTGGTCGGTGAAGTTGCCCGGTTGGGGGACCAGTTCGCCGGTGGTCTTCGGCGAGCGAGTTTTCATCACCAGCCAGAAGGAAGTGGAAGGCAAGAAATCTCTCCTGACGCTTTGCTTCGATCGGCAAACCGGCAAGGAACTGTGGCGGCACGATTTCGGCCTGGGCGTCAATCAGAAAGCTCACGAGAAATCGAATCTCGCCGTCAACACGCCGGCTGTGACCGCCGATGCCGTCTATGTCGCTTTCGGCAATGCCGACATCGCCCGCTATTCGCACGACGGCAAGTTGATATGGGTTAATCGCTACATGGCCAAATTCGGCGACCCCAAGATGGCCTGGGGTTATGGCGTGAGCCCACTGGTTCTCGACGACAGCATCCTCTTCCCCTGGAACCATCACAACGGGCCCTGTTTTTTGATCGGTCTTGATCCACGAACGGGCGAGTTCGGCTGGAAAAAGGATCGCCCGATCGGGACGGCCCACGCCACTCCCCTGCTGATCGAACATCACGGCCAGAAAGACCTTCTCGTCCCCGGGCAAAATCGGCTCACCGCGTTCGATGCCAAGACCCACGCCGAGCTTTGGCAATATGGCAAAGGGGAAGGACCATACAACGGCGAAATCATCGTCAGTCCCGTCTATGGCGATGGCATCGTCTTCCTACAACTTTGGCGGCAAAGCCCGATCCATGCGATTCGGCTGACGGAAAAAGGAAAACCGCCCGAGCCGCTCTGGGTCAGCAAGAAACCAGGCGGCGTCGAACCGTCGCTCCTGTATTATCGCGGCTTGCTCTACGTTCTCATGGACAACGGCGTCGTCACCTGTTTCGACGGGAAGACCGGCGAGGAACACTACCGCGAGCGCATCGGAACGGCCTGCAACTCGTCCCCCATCGCCAACAACGGACACATCTACATCAGCGACAACGATGGCAAAACCTACGTGGTGAAGGCCGGCACGGAATTCAAAGTGCTCGCCACCAACCCGCTCGGCGAACGAATCACGGCCTCGCCCGCCATCACCGGCGACTGGCTGATTTACCGGACCGATTCGCGCCTGTTTTGCATTGAAAACAATCTGAAAAGCACGGACCGGAAATAGCGCCTTCACGTTCCCGCACGCGCCCGTATCTTTTCTGAAACACGTTTCCGCCGCGCGGATTCGACGGATCGAATTTTCCTGCCGACCCCCGAAAGCTGATTGCCGATGTCCACCCCGATGATGCAGCAGTACGAGGATGCCAAGGCCCGGCATCCCGGCATGATTTTGCTTTTCCGCATGGGCGACTTCTACGAGACCTTCCACGACGATGCCGAGCTTTTGTCCCGCGTGCTCGGCTTGACACTGACCAGCCGCGACAAGACCGTGCCGATGGCAGGGTTTCCACATCACTCGCTCGAAGGGCATCTGCGCAAACTTCTGCAATCCGGCTACCGCGTGGCGGTGTGCGATCAGGTCGAAGATGCCGCTCTCGCCAAGGGGTTGGTGAAACGCGAAGTCACCCGCGTCGTCACGCCGGGGACCATCACCGAAGACGAACTCCTCGACCCCCGCGCACCGAACCATCTGGCAGCCATTTACACGACGCGCGACGGTTGCGGACTCGCCTGGGTCGAGCTTTCCACCGGGGAATTCATGGCCAGCGACGTACCCGCCGATCGCCTGCCCGACGAACTGCGCCGGCTCAACGCCGCCGAGTGTCTGGTTTCCGAAAGCGCGCTGGCCGCACTTCGCGATGAAACCCGTCAAGCTCTGCCGCGAACGCTGACCACCCGGCCCGATTGGACCTTCGACCCGCTCTCGGCCCGACAAGCGTTGCATCAGCATTTCGGCATCCTCACGCTCTCGGGGTTCGGCTTCAGCGACGAGCAACCGTGCCTTTCCGCGGCGGGGGCCTTGCTCATCTATCTTCAGGAAACCCTGAAGGCGAACCTGGTGCATCTCCGCCGGCTCAAGCCGCATCGGGCCGAGCAGTTTCTGGCACTCGATGAAGTTACCCGTCGAAGCCTCGAATTGACGCGAGCCCTGCGCGACGGCACACGCGAGGGATCGCTGCTGAGTGCTCTCGACCGCACCGTGACGCCGATGGGGGCTCGGTTGCTTCATGACAATCTCCTCTCGCCACTTGCGCAACGCCCGGCCATCGAAGCTCGACTCGATGCCGTCGATGAACTCCTGAAGGAGCACACGCTTCGGCAGGATCTCCGCGAATTGCTCAAGGCCGTCCACGATCTACAACGGCTCACCTCGCGTGTCTCGACGGCCCGGGCCACGCCGCGCGATCTCGCCGCCGTCGCTCGCACGCTGCGGTTGCTGCCGAAATTCAAGGCACGCATCACCGGTCGGAAGGCAACCTTGCTCGCCGACTTGGAAGGGAAACTCGAACTCTGCCCCGACCTCCGCGAGAAGCTCGACAAGGCCCTGGTCGACGAGCCGCCGCAAAACGCGAAGGAAGGCGGCGTCATCCGCGAGGGCTTTCACGCGGAACTCGATGAACTCCGCAAGCTCGCCAGCGAAGGGAAATCGTGGATCGCCCGTTATCAGGCCCAGGAAACCACGCGAACCGGCATCCCGAGCCTGAAGGTCGGCTTTAACCAAGTCTTCGGCTACTACATCGAGATCACCAACACTCACGCGGCCAAGGTGCCTCCTGACTACATCCGCAAGCAGACACTGAAAAATGCCGAGCGTTACATCACGCCCGAGTTGAAGGAGTACGAAGAGAAAGTTCTGACTGCCGAGGAACGCAGCCTGATCCTCGAAGTCGAGTTGTTCGCGAAGCTCCGCGAACAAGTGGCCGGCGAAACCGGCCGGCTGCTGGCCACGGCCGACGTCCTGGCCGCGATCGACTTCCTGGCCGCCCTCGCCGAACTCGCGGCATCGCGGCAATACGTGCGGCCGATCCTCCACGACGAACCGGTTCTCGACATCCGCGACGGCCGGCATCCCGTGCTCGATCAAACACTGCCGCCCGGGACCTTCGTGCCGAACGACGTCTGCTTCGGCCCCGACACCGGCATGCTCTGGCTGATCACAGGCCCGAACATGAGCGGCAAATCGACGTTCATTCGCCAGGTCGCCCTGCTCACGCTGATGGCTCATCTCGGCAGCTTCGTCCCCGCTCGCTCGGCCAAGGTCGGCATCACCGATCGCATCTTCACCCGCGTCGGGGCCAGCGACGAACTCAGCCGCGGCCTAAGTACCTTCATGGTCGAGATGACCGAGGCCGCGAACATCCTGAACAACGCGACCAATCGCAGTCTGGTCATCCTCGACGAAATCGGCCGCGGCACCAGCACCTACGACGGCGTCTCGCTGGCCTGGGCCATCACCGAGTTCCTGCACGACACCGTCGGAGCCCGCTCGCTGTTCGCCACGCACTATCACGAACTGGCCCAACTGGCCGAGTCGCTGAAGTGCCTGCGCAACTACAACGTGCAAGTCCGCGAACTCGATCGCGAGATCGTCTTCCTCCACAAGATCGCCTCCGGCAACGCGGAACGAAGCTACGGCATCCATGTGGCCCGACTGGCCGGCGTCCCGGAAAGCGTGCTGCAACGGGCCGAAGGCGTCCTCGGCGAACTGGAAACCCGGCACCAACTACCTGAGGCCCAACGGCGTCGGCGGGTGGTGGAACCACCGGAACGGTCGAAACGCCGGAAGGTGAAGACGACCGATGGGCCGAGTCTTTTTGGTGGAGAACAGGCGGACGGGGAGTAAATCACCCGGAAAGCACGTCGAGGGCGAACACAGTCAAACGAGTCTTAGGTCTCTCTCACCACCGCGCCACCCTAGGTGAGAGGCTTGAGAAAGACGCCCAAACCGTGAGAATGACGCCCAAACCGTGAGAATGACGCCCAAATCGTGCCGATCCCATTTTTTCGCCCCCCCATTGGCATGCAGTTAAGAATTTTCACCACAGAGGCACAGAGGGCACAGAGGGCACAGAGAAGACAAGCGAATTAGGTAAGCGGCCGCAACAGGTTTTGTCTTCTCTAATTCCCCTGTTTTCTCCTCTTTCTTCTCTGTGTCCTCTGTGCCTCTGTGGTTCACATCTTAACTCGATGCGTATGCGATCTCATTTTTTCGCCCCCCTCGTCCTCGATCTCTTTCCGCAACCGACATTGCCTTCGGCCACCTCGCTGGGGCATGCTGAACGACTCACCTGAAGTGAGAGAGGTGAAAATCACATCCGGAGCCCGCCATGTCGTCATTCCCATTTTCCTCCGTCCCCATGTCCGAAATTGAACAATTGTCGCCCGGGACGCAGGCCGATTGGCTCTGGCACGGGTATCTGTGTCCCGGCGACGTCACGCTGTTGACCAGTCAATGGAAGACTGGCAAAACGACTCTGCTGGCCGGCCTGTTACGGCATCTCGAACAGGGCGGCGACTTTCTCGGCCGTCCGCTCCGGCCCGGCCGAGCCCTGGTGGTCTCCGAAGAATCGCGTGCCCAATGGTCGGAGCGTTTGCGTTCGATGCCGATCGCGGGGCATGCCGAACTGATGGCCCGGCCATTTCCCAGCCGGCCCAATATCGACGAATGGAACGATCTCATCGATTACGCACAAAGGATGCGGCGACTCGGAAAACTCGATCTGTTTGTCGTTGACCCGCTCGCGTCGTTCCTGCCCGGCCGTTGCGAATCCGACGCCGCGACGCTGCTGGAAATGTTGCAGCCGCTCCATCGCCTGGCGGCCGACGGCGTCGCGGTCTTGCTGCTGCACCATCCGCGTAAGAAGCCGTCGGAGGAAGGTCAATCGGCACGCGGCAGCGGTGCCCTGCTCGGGTTTGTCGACATCGTGCTGGAGTTGAACCGCTTCAGCAAACTGCAAACCGATGCCTGGCGGCGCCGCCTGGTGGCCCTGTCGCGAAAGCCGGAAACGCCCGAACGCCTGGCCTACGAATGGAACCGCGGCACCGGAATCTTCACGCCCGTGGAGGATCCGTACGATCGGCAGTTTGAGGAAAACTGGGCCACGCTGCATGCCATTTTGAAGAGACACAAACTCGCGATTACTCATCTGGAGTTGTTGAAAGACTGGCCCATCGACCAGGAAAAACCCAGCCCGGCGTCCCTCTACCGCTGGCTCAACCGAGCATTCGATGAGAAGCGCCTCCGACGCGAAGGCCTCGGCACCAGCCGCTACCCCTGGAGCTACCGCCTCGAAAACAAAGAAGATAAATACCACGACCGCGGCGAGTTGCCGCCGCTGCGGGGAATTTTAGAGAGGGATGAGGAGTGATGCCGAATAAAACCGCGTTGCGGTAGGGCAATGAATCGGGTTCGTGTTCCCAGGGTAGCCCGCAAAGCCGGGCAACCCTGGGCTTCGGGAGGCAACCCCTTTCGGGCTACGCCGTGAAGGATTTTTTCGCATGAATTTCGCGATGCGCCTGATCATTCGACCCCGGAGGGGTC
>JAIOQJ010000269.1 GCA_021413475.1 Planctomycetota bacterium
CCGATCCGCCGTTCAACATCGGCTACGATTATGACGTCTATCAGGACAAGCAGGCCCACGGGACCTATCTCGACTGGTCGAAGCAATGGATGGGCGAAGTCGTCCGGGTACTCAAGGAGAACGGCACCTTCTGGCTCGCGATCGGCGATGAATATGCCGCCGAGCTCAAGCTGATCGCCCAAAACGACCTTGGCCTGACCTGCCGAAGCTGGGTGGTCTGGTACTACACCTTCGGCGTGAACTGCAAAAGCAAGTTCACCCGCTCGCACGCGCACTTGTTCCACTTCGTGAAGGATCCCGAGCACTATACGTTTAACGAAAACGAGATTTCCATCCCCTCGGCCCGGCAACTCGTCTACGACGACAATCGCGCCAACCCCGGCGGCCGTTTGCCGGACGACACCTGGATCCTGCGGCCGCAAGATTTGCCCGAAGGCTTCGCGGCCGACGAGTCGACCTGGTATTTCCCCCGCGTGGCCGGCACGTTCAAGGAACGCAGCGGCTTCCACGGCTGCCAGATGCCCGAGCAACTCCTCGGCCGGATTATCCGGTCGTGTTCGAATCCCGATGAAGTCGTCCTCGACCCGTTCGCCGGTTCGGGGACGACGCTTACGGTCGCCAACAAGCTCGGCCGGCGCTGGCTCGGTTTCGAACTCTCGCCCGATTATCGGAAGCAAGCCTTGGCCCGCGTGGAAAAAACAGTCGTCGGGCAACCGCTCGAAGGGGCCCCGGAACCGGTCGTCAGCGCCCCGAAGACGCCGGGAGCCACTAGCAAGATTTGGCTACGTACGGGCGTCCATCGCGCCATTTTCGAAGCCTATCGCGTGGCGGGCAAAGGGGAATCGATTGAGAAAGTCATCAGCGACCCCGCCCTGAACGATCGCTTTTGCGCGGAGTGCTGGGAGCTTGATCTGCCCGGAAAGAAAGAGGATTGGAACAAGGCGCTCTTGAGTTTGCAGAAGTTGGTGAAGACGAAGAAGGTGAAGAAGGGATGAGCCGCTTGCGGCTTCGCGCTCGCGTCAGTGAACGGATAATTTTCCGTGACATCCAACGAGCGCGAAGCCGCAAGCGGCCCGTTCACTCCTTCAACAACACTTCCCCATCGGCCGTGTACCACCCTTCGCCGTCAATCTGGTATATCCCATCCGCTTGTCGAGCCAGAAACTGGCACGTCTCCAAGCACAAGCGATCGAGAATAATTTCGTCCGAATGGTCGATCGGCTTTTGCAGAGTGATCATCTGCGCGGTCTGGATGACGCGTTCCATCATCATCACATGGTTCGGGCTGTAATCGCAAGTTTCGAGGAAGCCGGCCCAGGTGTTGAGGTCGTTCCGAATCTCGTCTTCCTTGGTGAGATACCGTTCGATGAAGACGGGTGAACCAATTCCCAACCGCAACTCGGCGGCGGTCCAGCCGAGATCGTCGCCATTGAAATGACCTTCAACAGCGAGGCCGATGCTCTGGAGATGTTCCAAAAGCGCGGCGGGGGACATCTGAGTGTCGGAGCGGCAGAAGATGCGGTACCACATGCTCTTAATGTATTCGAATGCGAGATGCTGCCGTATGCGTTAGGTCAGAACGACCGGTCGGCGAAGATCGTCTGTACTGGTTCGAGCTCTTGAGTAATAAGCCCGTACATTCTCGTCATCAAAATAACCGCGAAGCAACTTGTCGAAAGCTCGCTGCTGAATCTGAATACCTGTCTCCCATCGAGACAGTGTTTCCTCCGCAATGTCGAGGTCTTGCGCTAGCTCCCTCTGAGTCAGGCCAAGCTTTTCTCTTTCTTCGCGGATCTTTCTTGGAGTCAATAGTTTTGCTTCGGCTCGGAAAAACTCGTCGATCTCAATATCCGCCACGACATCGAATGAAATTTCGCCACAATTCGAGCATTTCGGGGCGGACAGATTTGGAATGTGAACTTGGTACGATCGGCCATCATGATTCATGACGGTATCATACGAAATTGTTGCGATAGACATTGTTCGCTGGCGGCATTTCGCACATCGCTTGGAAAATGACCTTGGCATTCGTGTTAGTTCGTTTACCACTCGTGGATTACGCACGTCGGGAGAGCCTCACGTAACTTCATGACTCCGGCCTTGGTGATTTTTGTGTCGCAGAGTGATAATGAAGCGAGTTTTTTGAGTTCCTTGATTTCGTTCACTGCACGATCCGTTATCTTGTCGCCGCTCAGGTATAGAGAAAACAGATTTTTCAGCGACTTCAATTCCTTCAATCCGTCGTCCGTAACTTTGGTCCCTGTGAGGCTCAAGACGAAGTTAAACGGCAGGTCAGGCAGTTTCTTCAAATCCGCGTCGATTGTCTTTTTTGGCATGTAGAACACGTGGAATGATTGCTCGACACCTTCCGCATTCACACATTCGTACTTGGCCCCGAGTTTGGCGAACGCTTCCTTGGCGGCAGCGAGTTGTTCGACCGTCGGCTCGATCTGGTTCGGGAATTTGGGAGCAGGTCGAGCCTGGAGGATCAACGGGAATATCGCTAGCGCCAAGATGCTCAGGATAATTGTTCGCATTGGCAGACTCCCTAAAGCCGCTTCTTCGCCCCATACTTCGGCGGTTCCGGCTCGCCGACGACTTTCAGAAGTTCCGCGATGATGTCCTCGCTCGTCTTCCCCTCGGCCTGGGCCTGGAAGTTGGTGGCGATGCGGTGCCGCATCACCGGCGGGGCGGCTTTGCGGATGTCGTCGATGGCGACGCTGAATCGGCCGTCCATCGCCGCGAACGCCTTGCCCGCCTGAATGAGATATTGCCCGGCCCGCACGCCCGCGCCGTAATCGACCATCTTCTTGACGAACTCTGGGGCCGACGGATCCTTGGGCCGCGATGCGCGCACCAGCCGGGTGACGAAATCGATAACGAAATCGCCGACCGGAACGCTTCGCACCAGCTTCTGCAAATTGAGGATCGCCTTGCCGGAAAGAATCTTCTGAATCTCGTTGACTTCGTCCTTGGCGGTCATCGACAGAATGCGCTTCTCTTCATCCGACGAGGGATAATCGACCTTCACGTTGAACATGAAGCGATCCTGTTGCGCCTCGGGGAGCGGATAAGTCCCTTCCTGTTCGATCGGGTTCTGGGTGGCGATCACGAAAAAAGGATCGGGGAGCTTGTAAGTCTCGTGGCCGGCGGAGACTTCGCGCTCCTGCATCGCTTGCAACAGAGCGGCTTGCGTCTTGGGCGGGGTACGGTTGATTTCGTCGGCCAGCACGATATTCGAGAAGATCGGCCCCTTCACATAGCGGAACTCGCGCTTGCCTTGCTCGTTTTCGTCGAGCACCGTGGTACCGGTGATGTCCGACGGCATCAAGTCGGGCGTGAACTGGATACGCTTGAAGTTGATATCCAGAATCTGCGCGATGGAAGAGACCATAAGCGTCTTGGCCAGCCCGGGCACGCCGATGAGCAGGCAATGGCCCCGGGTGAAGATCGCGGCCATGATCTGTTCGATCACTTCGGTCTGCCCGACGACGACCCGGCGAAGTTGCTCGACCATTTGCGCCCGGGTTTGGGCAAATTGCGCGAGGTACTCACTAATGCGATCGTTCGACACGGTGCGTGATCCTTCCGGCAAGAATAAGGACGTCAGACGAGCCCTGTTTCTATTCTATGGCCGATAATGCGAATGGGACGTCGGAATGATGCCACGAGTTCCGTTACACTCGTGGCATCACCCCGACGTCCCATCCCGGCCGATATCCCACCCGCTTGGGACTCACTTCTTCGTGCAGTAACTCAACGCCAGAATGGCATATGCGGAAGCGAGTTCCGGAGAGTTTTCCAGGAACGCGCCATTCTTGTTGACCCAGCTGCCGTCAGCGGCCTGTTGCTTCTTGAGCGTGTCGAACAGTTCTTGCCGCCAATCGTGTTTCTTGCCTTGAGCATCTTCGAAACTTTCCTCGCCGAGGGCGTCCATGGCTTTGGCGAAGGTGTGGTAATAATAGAACAGGCCGGCATCCTTCATTCCGGGATTTTCGTCCAGCGTGTAGTGTTTCCGGATCCAACCGAGTGCGGCTTTGACACGCGCGTCCTCCTTGCTGACTCCCGCATACAA
The DNA here is from genome assembly GCA_021413475.1 of Planctomycetota bacterium. Classification (GTDB taxonomy): domain Bacteria; phylum Planctomycetota; class Planctomycetia; order Gemmatales; family Gemmataceae; genus JAIOQJ01. The sequence goes on from JAIOQJ010000269.1 coordinate 4,076, forward strand.
GAAGCTCTTCAGACCCGAATAAGTCATACCGCCTTCCGAACGCAGTCCCCCGGCAGCGGTGACGCGATCGTTCTTTTTCTTGTCGTTGCCCGCGAACGGGTTGTAGACGAAGCCGCCTTTGTCGTCGTCCGCGGCTTTGGTTGCCCAGTCCTGCTTCTGGATTTCACCCGGTAAATTCTGGCAGCGAGTCAGGAAGATCAGCGCGTTCTTGATGGCGGGGTCGTCCTTGGGGACCCCGGCGGCAATCAAAGCCTCAACGAAGAAATGGGAATTGGAAAGATCGGGACGGCCCTTGCCGTCGTAGCCGACGCCGCCGAACCGATCGTCCTTGTCCTGGCTTTGTAGCGTCTGAAGGAACTTCGAGGCGTTGGCAATCACCTTATCGTACTTGCCGCCCGTGTTCGCCTCTTTGAAGGCGATCAGGGCCACACACGTTGCATAATTGGCCAGCCCTTTGTTGTAGATGCCGCCGTCGGGCTGCACGTTCTTTTCGAGATACTCCAGCGCCTTTTTCACCATCGGATCATCGGCACGGCCATGACGGACGAGCCCGGCGGTGATCAGGGCGGTAATGCCAGGCCCGCCGAACTTCGGGGCAAAACTACCGTCGGGGTTTTGCTTGGTTTTGAGAAAAGCGATCGATTTGTCGATCGACGCGCTGATTTCGTCGGGCTTGGGTGCGGCAACGCTCGACGCGGGCTGGCTCACCAAACTTACCAGGACACCGAGAACGGCCAGGCAAAAAAGGTGCTTTGGACTCGCGAACGACTTCATCGGATTGCTCCTTGAGTGAAACTCACGGCCTTGATCGAGTAAGCGTGTTGATTGATCCCACACGTCAACCTACATGCTTCGCAAACGGCGTTCCAGATGTTGTTTTGCCGGAAAGATGAGTTTGAAGTGCGATTGGCAGGTCAGTTCTTGATCGCGCGCGGCCACGGAATGATCCGAACCGGAAACGCCCAGCGACGGGAAATTTCAACCGCCGCTGGCGCTTCCGGCGTGGAGTAACACGCGATCACTCTGGCGAGTGCCAGGCGTGCGATATTATGATAGCGATTAGAATCGAAGGGTTGGCGGAAAATGAATTTGGGCTGCGGCTGAACGGGTGGGAGATTTGGGGCAAACAGGAAAGTATCAATTATCAACAAACTGACAGATCATTCGGTGGCCGTTGATATCGAGACGTTCGAGGATGTTCATGATCGGACCGATCGGAATGTTGGCGTCGGCGGCCCAGCCAATGATATCGAGGTTTTCCTTGCCGTTCTTGAGATGGGTGACGATTTCGTTCAAGAGGGCTCGCTGTTCGAAAAACTCGCGATCCAAGAGGCCGAAATCGTTCTGGTCGAGCTCGATCCAAAAGCGCGACCCATGAAGATGTTCCAGCCAGCGAGCGCGGAGGAAGCCCCACCAGTGGTCTCTGACCCAACGTTTCAAGGCGGCTTCACCCAAGTCGCACCCCGCACGTTCGCTTTCGATCCACTTATACTCGTCGGCTTCCTTCCGGGAAACGGTCCAAACGCTACAGCGCTCGACGTTCTCGGCACGGAGGCAACAGGCGTCATGATTGTTCATGGCCGAGACCTTCCAAGTCCGCTCAAAATGATTGGAGAGAGTCATCTGTGAGCAACCTTGCTGCCGATCATGAGATTCATTCGTCACTCACAAATAATTATACACCACTTCATCTATCAAACGCAAGCCGGAGCGACTGGAATCGGACGGAACTTCCCGTCGATTCAATAGTTACGCTCGAATTATTCGTGAACTTGCTCGATCGGGGCTTTCAGCTCACCAGAAAGATTATCGGACGATATAGCCCCCATCGACCACCAAAACATGGCCGGTGACATAACTGCCTGCCTCGCTGGAGAGAAACAATGCCGGCCCCACCAGCTCGGTCGGATCGGCCCAGCGGTTCAGGACGGTGGTCTTGGCAAATTCGGCTTTCTCGGCGGGCGACAGGAGCTTGCCCGGCATGTCGGTGAGGAACGGCCCCGGCGCGATGCAATTGACGGTAATCCCATCTTCGCCCAGGTCGATCGCACTTGCATGGCACATGCCGATGAGGGCGGCCTTGGTGGCCGAGTACACGTTTCGCTTTTCCTTCGAAACGATGCCCATGATCGATGAGATGTGGATGATCCGCCCCCACTTGCGAGCCCGCATCTGCGGCACGATGGCCCGCGTCAGCCCCATGATGGAAGTCAAGTTCGTTTCCAGCACCATGTCCCACGCTTCATCGGTAATCGCGTCGATGGCTTGCGGGAAATTGGCCCCCGCGTTGTTGATGAGAATGTCCACCTTCCCCATCCGCTCGACGGCGGTCTTCGCCAGTCGCTTGACATCCTCTCGTTTCGTCATGTCCGCGATCGCGTAGCCCCCCTTGCGGCCGGTCTCCTTGAGGATCTCATCGAGAGTTGCCTTGACCTCGGCTTCGTTCCGGCTCGACAGAAAAATATCGGCCCCGGCCTGCGCAAGGCCCCGGGCCATCGCCTTCCCTAAGCCCTTGTTGCCGCCCGTAATCAGGGCCACGCGGCCAGTCAGATCGAAGAGTTTCGGTGAGGTTGTCATGAGGGAGTGGCTCGTTGGGGAAGGTTGGTTGTCTGAAGGGGAGTATTGTATAAAGCGGTGAATCGAATCGGAAAGCCGAGGCGTTCCCGCCCGGAGGCGTCATCGGATTCGGTCTCAAATCAAAGACGGCGCTCTCCGGTTTGCCAAGATCAGTCACCAGAGCGTGGTGAACTTCCAGCTCCGAGACTCAAAACATACCTGGCAAACAAAAAGCCTCCCGACTTGCGTCGGGAGGCATGGAAAATTCCGTCAATTATTGCGGCGTGGCCGGCTCGCTCATGCCGCCCTCAGTCTCGTCGATGTGCGCCTGCCGATAGCCGCCAGTGAACCTGAAGTACAAGATTAAAAGCAGATAACCGATCGCCATCGCGGCTGGCACGGCCGCGGTCCAGGCTAGAGCCTGTTTGCCGCCCACGAGCACCGCCTGATTTACCTTGGGCTTGTCGTCCTTTGCGTAGGACTCGGCTTTGGGATCTTCTTTCCACCATTTGTTTAATGCATCCGCGTTTTTGTCGGTCTTGTTCTCCTTCTTGAGGAGTTCCAAATCGGCGACCAGGCCTTTGCCGTCATCGTTGACAACACCCACCTTGGCGTTATCGAGCCCTGCAATTTTCTCTAGGCCTGGCAGTGGGGCCTTCGCTTCCTCCGCCTTGTATCGTGAATAGGTTGCTGGGGCTTCGGCCCGGAGATTTTGCGTCGCGGCATAATCCTGTTTGTAACCGATCACCGGCCCGCCCAACATACCGGCCGAAATCATGCCGATGCCGCCCGTGAAGCCGAGCGCGATGGCACCGCCCTTGGGGAAGCGTTCGGAAACGACTCCGAGCATCGTGGGCCAGTAGAACGTCTTGCCGATGCCGTAGACCGTGACTGCCAGCATCCAAAGGACAACGGTATTGGTGGCCGGCAAACCGAGCAGCGTGAGACCAACCGCCCCCAGAATCGCACTGCTGAAAAGCAAACCGAGCGGTGAAATCCGGTGGACAATGGGGCCGGCGAAGAACCGGAGGGTGAACATCAGGACGTTGGTCCAGATGAACGCCATCAGGGCCTTGTCGTCATTGCCGAGCACGGTCTTGGTGATGTTAATGATCCAGCTATCGGTACCTAGTTCCACGTAACCGACGAGAGCTTGAAGCAGGAAAAGGAAAAGCAGAAGCGGAGCGAGCAAACACATGAGCATCTGGCCGACGCCAATGCCGGAAGCCGAGGCTTCCGACTTGGGGAACGGCCGACCGATCATCAGGGCCCCGTAAAGAAGCATGGGGGCGAGAATGATCCCCCAGCGGATCTGCCAGCCAATTCCGCCGATCTGGTTGAGCCCGAGGCTAACCAAGGCACCGAGCACCAGCCCGCCCGGCCAGCCGGCATGCAAGATGTTCAGCCAGTGCGTCTTCTTCGTTGGGAATAGTGTCGCGGTCAGCGGGTTGATTACCGCTTCGCAGGTGCCGTTCGCAAGTGCGAAGCAGGTTTGGCCAATGTAAAGGCACCAGTATGCGCCTGGCTTCCCGTACGACGCGTAAGCGAAGGGTGCCGCGATGGTAGCGGCGACGGCGAGGACGTGCAGAAGGAACGCGATGATCATCAACTTGCCGTAGCCGAGTGAATCGGCGAAGAAGCTGAAAATAATGATAGTCACGCCGAAACCAACCAGACCCATGCCCGTGATCTCGCCGAGTTCGGTTTGCGTGAAACCAAACTGCTTTCCCCAATCGGCGAGAATGTCGCCGCGAATCGAGAAGCCCATTCCCGCCGCGATGAGCGTGAAGAAGCTGGCCCAGAAGAGAATTTTGTTATTGCGCTCGGTCGTGTTCATGAAGGATTAACCAGGGTTATCGGGGAGCGTCACGTGGCAATGGAAAACAGATCGCGGATGATAACAGCCGGGCGCGGGCCGGTCCAGTAGAAAGACTTAAGGAAATTGTGCCGATCCGCCATCCGCTTCGGGAGAAATATCCGTGCCAGCACACCAAATCGATCGCCGCCATCTTTTGCAAGGAGCCGTCGTGGCGTCGGTACTTTCTCCCCTTGTGGCCGCCGCGGCCGACGAAAAGGCCGTTGTCAACGGCCGGATCAAGCAATCGCTGGTCTTCTGGTGCTTCAACGCGATGGGCGATAAGTGGGACATGGAGACCGCGTGCAAACATGCCGTCGCCCTGGGCATGAAGTCGATTGAACTGGTCGGCCCCGAGCACTGGCCGACCATCAAAAAACATGGCCTGACTTGCGCGATCGCTCCGAACGGTATGCCCGGCATGCCGTTCATGAAGGGCTTCAACAATCCGCACTTCCACGATGAAGTCATCACGACCACGAAGAAAATGATCGACACCTGTGCCGACGCCGGCGTGCCGAGCGTGATTGCCTTCACCGGTTACAAATTCACCGATCCCGCTAATCCCAAGAGTCCCGAAATTTCCCGCGAAGATGGCGTGAAAAACTGCGTGAAGGGCCTGAAGCAGATTGCAGGTTACGCGGAGCAGAAGAAAGTCACCATCTGCGTCGAACATCTGAACACGCGTGATAGCTCGCACCCGATGAAAGGGCACCCCGGCTACCAGGGCGATGACATCGACGAGATGGCGAGCATCCTTCGGGCCGTGGGGTCACCGCGCGTCAAACTCCTGTTCGACATCTACCATGTGCAAATCATGCACGGCGACATCATCCGCCGGCTCGAACAACTCAAAGATCTGATCGGCCACATTCACACCGCCGGCAACCCCGGCCGCGGCGAACTCGACGACACACAAGAAATCGCGTACCCACCGATCATGAAGAAACTGCTCGACATCAAGTACGACGGCTACGTCGGCCAGGAATTCATTCCGACACGGGATGCGTTGAAGGGGTTACGCGAGGCGGTGAAGTTGTGTGATGTGTGAGAAGGATTTACGGATAAATGACCCGTGAAGCCGCGACGCGGAGTCTTCGTAGCGGAGCGCTCTGCGACCCGAATGAGTGACGGCGCACCGAGGGTAAGAGCGCTCCGCTACGGAAACCCTCCGCGTCGCGGCTTCACGGCTCGCCTAGACGAGCTGCCCATCGCGTACTTCCATTGTCCTCGGCAGCATCTTCGCCAGATCGGCACTGTGGGTGACCACCACCAGGATGTTGTTTTCCTGCTTGTGAAGGTCGATGAGTAACTGGCCGATACTCTCGGCGTTCTTGCGGTCGAGGTTGCCGGTCGGTTCGTCGGCCAACAGCAGTACCGGTTTCTGAATCAAGGCCCGGGCCACGGCGACACGCTGGCGTTCGCCGCCGGAGAGTTCCGCCGGGTAGTGGGTGATGCGTTGGCTCAGGCCGACGCGTTCCAGCAGTTCACGGGCGTATTTCTCCACGTCTTCCTTTTTGCTCTCCGAGTTGACCAACGTCGGCAGGATCACGTTTTCGAGTACGGTGCATTGCGGCAGCAGGTGATGATCCTGAAATACAAAACCGATCCGCCGATTTCGGAACTCCGCCAATTGCGGTTCCGGCAGAGTGAACGGATTGCTCCCTTCGAGGCTGACCGTACCGCGCGATGGTTGATCGAGCGTGCCGACGATGTGCAGCAGCGTGCTCTTACCCGAACCCGATGGTCCCATGACCGCGAGGGCGTCGCCGCGATTGAGCGTCAGGTTGACGCCGCGCAGGACGGTTAGCGGCCCGTTGCGGGTGGGGAAATCTTTGTCGAGGTTTTGCACGATCAGGGACATTTGCGTTTGCCTTCGGGTGGACGATATACGAATCAATTGGGCTGTGAAGCCGCGACGCGGAGGGTTTCCGGAGCGGAGCGCTTTTACCCGCGGTGCGTCATACGAATACGGGAGACACAGCGCTCCGCTCCGAAGACTCCGCGTCGCGGCTTCACGAGGTCTCACCCACCCTTCAACCGCCGGATCGCTTGCTCCGCGTCCCAGCGCAGGGGATGGGTTTCATACGCGGTGACCTGGTTGTAGTTCTGAATTGCCTTGGCCTTGTCGCCGACCGCTTCATACGCCTTGGCGAGGTCGAACAGGGTCTCCGCACCGCTACCCATATGGTTCAGGTACTCGGTGAAACACGGAATCGCCAGGTCGGCTCGATTCAGTTCATCGAGATAGATTTTGCCGAGTTGCTTGTGAACGTAGAACCAGGCCTCCGTCTCGTCATTGCCTTCCGGCTTCATCTCTTTGACGTCTTCGAGGATGGTGAGCGCTCCCGTTCGTTCTCCCTTGCGAAGTTGCAGGCGAGCCTTCTGCACCAGAGCGGTGATACTCTTCGGTTGCATGACGAGTGCCAGCGACACCAAATGATGGACCCAATCGAGCGTCTCAAGATCAGTGTTCTTCGCATCAAGAACGCTCTTCGCCTTTTTGACGCAGTAGCCGACATCGAAATACTTGCGGACGTTGTCGTCGTCCTTCGCGGTCTTGGCCAGGGCATCCACTTCGAGCGAGAAATAGTACCGGTCCTTTTTCTCCAACAAATCCGGGTCGCGACCGTCGTGGCAGAGGGCCTTCTCCGTGATCCGCAGGGCGTTCATGATGTCGAGCTTCTTCTCATAGATCTCCGCCAGGGCTCGCAGGGTGGGTACGCCGCTTTCGGGGGAGTGCGTCGAGAGGCTGTAGTTGTAGATCGCCTCGTCGTATTCACCGCGAGCGGCGGCCTCGTCGCCGAGCCGTTTCACCGTGGTGAAGTAAATCGCTCGTTGGTCGTCGGGCAGACTCGGCAAACCGACTTCGAGGCCGCAATCGCGGACGTATTGCAGGAACCGCGTCGCCTGGATCGTCTCGCCCGCCTTGGCGTACGCTTCCGCGAGCCGGCTGAAGATCGACGGCCGACGTAGCGGCAAGCCGTTCGCGGCCATGCGGAGATATTGCGCGCCGCGTTGCCAGCGTTCGGGATCGTTAATCATCGACATGCCGATTTCCTCGGCATAGCGGTGCCCGAAATCGGCCGGTGGGCGTTCTTTCGCCGCGTCGAAGTACTCGATCTCCTGAAGGCCGGCGTAGAGCGTCTTGCGAAACTCCACGATGTTCGGCTCTTTTGGCTGAATGGCGAGCTGCCGTTCCACCGCGCCGATGGCCTCCATGCGCCGGCCAGGCAACGCCAATTGCGGTTCGCCGACGCGCTGCTTGAGGCCGGGATGAGCCAGCAGCACCAATTGCCAGGCGTCGAAAAGGATCGTCTTGCGGGCGGCGTCGTCCGGGAACCAGCCTTCGGGGTTCAGCAGGTCGGCGAGCATCTCGCTGGCCTTTTCGAGTTGCCCGGCATGAATCGCCGCGACCGCGCGGTGGTACTGAACGTGCGACGTCAACTTTGGCCAAAGCTTCTCGACCAGATCGAGGATGTGCTGGGCCTTCTTCATCTCGTCGGCCGACGGCTTCTGGCCGAGCAACTGCCGGACGCGCTTCAGGCAGCGGGTCGGATCGAGCAAGGCGAGTGTGCCAGCATCGACTTTTTCGATCTCGATATTAGCGTGCAGCCAGTCCATCCCTTGCTGGGCCAGCGCGTTATTCGGTTCGAGGTGCAAGGCCCGGCGGAAAGCGAGGATCGCTTTGCGCATCTTGCCGACTTCCATGTAGATGAAACCACGCAGCGTGTGCTTGAAGACCCGCAAGCCGTTGAGGACGTAGGTGACGTAGGTAAAGTAAATCGCGACCGGCAACAGAAACCCGGCCGCGGGCATGCGATCGGGGAACTTCAGGAGATAGATGGACAGGCCGAGCATGGTGCATAGCCCGGCGATCTCGGCTTCAGATTCCTCGGCGATGCCGACGAAACAGAGCAAATAATAGAACGGCAACCCGAGGAGGATGTGGAAGCCGAGCATCTTCCGCTTGTCGGGGTCGTACAGGAAACTGCCGCCGCTGAAGTCTTCGAGGTACATGACGACGGCGTAGACAATGGCCCCACCGGCCACAATGGCGATGCCGAACCGGTAGCGGATGTCCTTCACTGTGCGCAGTTCGCTAAACGCGTAGCCCAGGATGGCGCCAATGACCGACAAGGCGATCAAAGGCGGCTTAGGCACCGCTGTCTCGCCTTCGGCAGGCTTTGTTGCCGGATCGAAGAGCTCGACGGCTCCGAAACCGAGCCCGCCGACGAGACCGAGATAAATCAGGAAAGGATTTTCCAGCAGCAGGAAAACCAGGAAAGCGTGCGGCTTCTTCAGGATTCTGGCGAGATCCTTGAGCTGCCGTAGCAGGCCGATGACGATCGCGCCCGCTAGACCGGCGAGCATGTAGAGGGCTAGCTTGCCCGTCGTCTTCCAGTCGGGGCCCTGTAGCGAGGTGTACAGCAGCAGGCCAAGGAAGAGCCCTTTTAACGCGTATTCGGATTGCACCCAGCGCATGATGAAACCCAGGTAGGATCGTCCGGGAAAGGCAAGCACCCCTCACGACTCGCGCGGCCGAAGCGAACGCAGCCGATGATGATAGAGGAACAGACAGGGATGAAGATAGCAGTCTTGCAGGGAGTTGAGAACCGGCAAAACGGCGAAATGCGGGCAACTCAGCGTTTCACGAGGGACGAAAGCGCCGGCGTGAGGCTGCTGGCGGGCAGATTTGGCTGCAAATTGAAGAAGGCGATCTGGCCGTTCGAGAAGCCGGCGACAACCAAACGTCCGTCGCCCGACATCGCCAGGCTGTACACCATTGAAACTTCGAGCAAATAGTCCTGAACGACGTGGGCACGCTGGACGTCCCAGAAGAAAACTTGACCGTTCTCGCCAACGGAGGCCAGATGCTTGCCGCCTGGCAAGAACTGGATCAGGCGAAGATTATTGGTGTGACCGCTGAGAACGATTGCCGTCTCGTCGTTCGGCGTGAGCGGATCCCAGAGGACGACTTGACGATCGAGCCCCACGGTGGCCAATCGCTTGCCGTCCGGGGAGAAGGCCAGTGCGGTGATGCCGTCGGCATGAGCCTCGACGGTTGCCTTCAAACTTGTTCCAAGCCAACCAAAGCCCCAAAAACGAACGGCCTTGCCTTCACCAGCGGTGACCAACAAGCGATGATCGGGCGAGAAGGCGAGGGCTTTCACGGCATATCCCTGGGCCTTCATAATGTTCTTGCCGCTCGCGTTTCGCTTACTGACTTTCCACGTGACGGCGAAATTCCCGATGCCGGCGGCGAACATCGTGCCGTCAGCCGAGAACGTAATGCCCCCCACGCCGCGATGATCGGTGGTCGCGAAGCCTCCCCAGTCGAAGACACGGTTTTCCGTCCAGTCCCAACGTTGCAATCGAGCATTTCCCTGCATCGTTCCGCCGTAGACGAGATAAGCCGGATCGTCCGGGGCGAAGGCGATCGCTTGAATCTCGGTTCCCGGGCGCGGGAGTGAGGCGATTTCCCGAGGTATTTCGGACGTCAACTCCCAGACGCGAATCTTGCCATCGACGCCGCCCGTCGCGACAAATCGGGAATCGGAACTGATCGCGACCGCACTGACCACTCCCGCATGTGCGGCGATCGAGGCAAACGGTTCAACTTCGTTCGAGACCGGCGATTCCGCGGCCATCGCGGTGGGCGATTCGGGCACTGCTTGAACCGACGAATCGAAGCCTTCCACTAGATCCGCCATCATTGGTGGCGAATCCTCGATGAACGGCGATCGTGGAATCGGCGAGGGCGTGGGCAACGTCAACGACGGTTCCGTCGCCATCATGCCTCGCGGCGGCGTATGGCCCGACTGCGTGGACGAGAGATAGTCGGCCAACGATTCCGCTAACTCGAGAGGCGTCTGGAAGCGATCTTCCACCTTCTTGGCCATCAAGCGGTCAACCACTTCGACAACGAAGGAAGGGATGTGTGGCCGCAATTCTTCAATCGGATACGGGCGTTCGTTTTGATGCTTGATGAGCTTCTGGACGTCATTGCCGCCCGGAAAAGGAGGCCGGCCGGTGAGGATGTAATAGAACGTGCAGCCGAGAGAGTAGAGATCGGCCCGAATATCGACCGAGCGGGCGTCACGGGCTTGTTCGGGTGAGATAAAATCGGGAGTGCCAAGCAATGCGCCAGCTCGTGTCAACGGTGTGGCGGGATTGACTTCCTCTTGCTCCTCGAGTGATTCCTGGAGCCGGGCCAATCCCATGTCCAGGATCTTGATGGTCCCCCAGGCGTGTTCCGAACGGCCGTTCATGGAATTATCGACGGCAAGCTCGCGGTCCCGAATGGTAACCAACGCAGGCCGTTTCAGCTGCGACGAAGATCGCTTGCCCACACTCGCCATCTTCTGCGCCACCACGATATTCGATGGCTTGATGTCGCGATGCACCATTCCGCATTCGGAAGCATGCTGTAAGCCCAAGGCCGATTGCCGCATGTAATCGCAGGATTGCTTGACCGCGAGCGGCCCGTTTTGCCGGACCATTTTCTCGAGAGTCACGCCGTCAACGAATTCCATCGCGATGAAATGGGTGCCGTTGACCTCGTCGGCGTCGTAGAGCATCACGATGTTCGGGTGATGCAGCTGGGCAATGGCCCGCGCTTCCCGGTGGAAGCGGGTGATAATTTCAGGTCTTGAAGCCAGGACTTGCGGTCTAATGAGTTTCAGAGCGACGTAGCGATCGAGCCGAGGGTGCCACCCCTTCAGGACGAGTCCCATCCCACCTTCGCCTAGCGAATCGAGAAGCCGATATGGGCCAAGAATTAGCTTTTCTCCTTCCCCAGCAAGGAGATACGTCTGTTGGAATTTCGTCATCCAACCACGTGCGATGAGATCGTCCGTCATTTGGACGGCCGTCACATAATTAGGTAGTTCCCGCGCCAGGCTCTCAAGATGGGACTGGCCCATCACTTGATTGCGCGTCAGGAATTCAACAAGCTCGTGGGGGACCAAACTGCTCATCAGGATCATCCAACCCTGGATGGCTCCGAGGACGGAATCGGGGAATCTTACCCATCATAGCTCATTTTCGAGCCATAGTCAGCAATTTGGTTGGGATAGGAGTTTTCTTCACGCGGAACTGTGCTGGTCCTGAGACATTCGCGGCTATCGATGTCCGGAACCAGTCGGCCAGTTTCGGCTTCACCGTTATTAAATTCAGCGAAAAGACGATACTCGTTCTCTTCAACGCGAACGGTCGAACATCTCAATTCGAAAGCGATTGCGACGTAGGTCCGAGCTGCGTTTGGATTAAGATCACTCCGAACTGGATGACGGTCGCCTTTTCCGCGAAACATCGCTGCTCATCGTTGCGCAATCCTTTTCTCATCGCGTCGCCATTTTAAATTTCGTTCTGGAATATTGTTTTTCTCGCAGGAAGAAATTCCCAAGAAAACAAGGAGTTTAGCCCCGGGTGCGCCAATTCTTTCGACACAATCGGTATGGTAGTTGCTTTTTCAATTCCGTCGCGAAGGGCAAAGGCGCACTTTCGCAAATTATTCTTCGAGACGCGGTTCGTCTCGAGATCTCGAATGACGGAGGATAGGGCCATGAACTGGAGCACCGTGCAAGGCAACTGGAACGAAGCCAAGGGCAAGGTCAAAACCAAATGGGGCCGTCTGACCGACGATGATCTCATGCAAGTTTCCGGCAACCAGGACCGGCTGGTTGGCATGATTCAGCAAAAATACGGTATCGGCCGTGAAAAAGCCGAGGAACAACTCAACGAGTTCCTCACGGCTTCCGATGGCGGCATGATCGCCAAGGCCAAGGAAGGCGTCCAAGACGTCGTTGAAAAGGGCAAGGAAGTTGTCCAAAAAGGCCGCGAGTACGTCGAGCAGGGCGTCGAGAAGGCCAAGGAAGGTGTTCACGACGTGGTCGAAAAAGGCAAGGAATACGCCGAGAAGGGCAAGGAATACGTCCAGAACACCAGCATGTCGCAGATGGCGACCGACATCAAGGACCTGATCGGACGCAATCCGGTCCAAAGTGCCATCATCGGCATCGGCCTGGGTTTCCTGATTGGCAAAATGCTTACGTCCTCGAACCGGAGCTAAACCGTGAAATTCTCCACTCTGCTTGAAATGATTGGCTCGGGCTCGGTTCTCCTGATCATCGGGGGAATGGTGCTCGTCTCGGGCATCGGCATCGGCTTCAGTGAAGCGACGCATGTGCCCCTCTGGGCTAGCTTCTGCGGGCTCGGGCTCTTCACCGCAATTGTCGGCTTTGCGCTGGTCAATCGCGGTAGTGAGGAAGCAGAGGAGCAAGTGAAGGACATGCCGATGATCGATGCCATGCGAAATCCCTTGTGGGTAATCGGGGCAGCGATCGTCGGCGGGTTCCTCCTGTCTCGCATCCTGCGACGCCCGCGCTATGTCGATGTGGCAGGTATAGTCCCCGTGTCGGCGGACCAGATCGAGAAGGTAGCTGCACTAGCGGAATCGCCGAAAGAGAAGAAGAGTGAATCTTTCAGTCTTTCGGATTTCCTTGGCAACCAGTTCCGCAGTTTGGGTACGGCCGCAAGTGCCGCGGCCATCTCGATGGGAATCAACGCTCTCGGCGTGCCGTCGGTTGAGACTCTGATCGATGAATTAATGGGTTCGGAGAAACCGAAACCAGAAAAGTCCGAGGCGAAGGATACGCCTCCTGCCGAACGAAGCGTGCCGCGGGATGAAGTTTTTGCGGGCGCGCCTTCGAATGGTTCGAGAGAGAACTTCGCAGTTGGCCACAACGGTTTCAGTTACTACCGAAGAAGATTTTTGGTTGGTAGTGCCCCGCTACAGCGGGTCACTACCAACTCATCCGGATTCGTCCGAATAAAAGGGGAACAACAATGTTACGCGTCGCAATCGGTTTTTTTGTGGTGGCTTTGATCGCTGCCTTCTTCGGTTTCGCGGGTGTCGCGAGCCTTTCGTTCGAAGCCGCGAAAATTCTCTTCGTGGTCTTCCTGATTCTTGCCGTGCTCTTCTTCCTCGGCAACATGTTTCGCGGTTCAACACCGAGAGATCTGACGTAAGGTTTGACCTTGGGGACAAGCTTCCCGCTTGTCCCCTCGAAGAAATTAGTCGTGTCAGGTGAATCACGCAGAGGAGGTTGTCAGACGGTTCTCAAAAGGGGGGGGACTGCTTGATGATTGGAACTGATTCGCCAGGCACGACTTTTCTATTTCCTAGTTGCCGATCAGGCAAAATAGACATGCTTTCGACCGATCGCAACCCGCAGTCGCCGTAGATAAGTGGAACGGGGAATCTCGGTCGCGCCCATCGACTTGGTATGCTCGGTAACAAGTTGCGTGTCGAACAATTCAAACTTCCGCTCTTTGAGCCTTTCGACCAATCCAACCAGAGCCGCCTTCGAGCCATCGGTTCTGCGGAAAAACATCGACTCTGCTGCGAACAACCCGCCGACCGCCACTCCGTAGAGGCCGCCGGCCAGTTCACCATCCTGCCATGATTCCACGGAGTGAGCCTGACCCAGCTCGTGCAAGCGCTCGTAAGCCTCGATCATCGATTGCGTGATCCAGGTCCCTTCTTCGCGCACGGCACATCCCCGGATGACCGATGGAAAATCCTGGTTGTAGGTGATTTTGAATTTGCCGGACCTCAGCGTTCGTTGAAGCCGACGCGAAATGTGAAAATCATCCAATTCGAAGATCGCTCGCGGGTTGGGCGACCACCAGAGAATCGGATCGCCTTCATTGAACCAGGGAAAGATCCCTTCCGAATAGGCCCGGAGAAGGCACGGGGGACTCAGATCGCCGCCCAGGCCGACGAACCCATCTTCGTCGGCCTGTTCGGGCGGCACCCAAGGGACACGGGGGCAAAGCTGCTTCCAGTTCACGGCGATTTTCTCTTGCGGGGCTTTGGCGGCTGATGTCTTAGCCCCGGATGGGGCGTCGGAATGTAGCCACGGGTGAAGCGAAGCCCGCCTTTAGGCGGGCGTAGCGGAACCCGTGGAACCCCGACGTGAGGCAACTCGCCCCGGTAGCGGCGAAGGAATTCCTCCGCCCCTACCGGGGCGGAATCGCGGTACGCATCTTTTCCACGGGTTGCGCTTCGCTTCACCCGTGGCTAAATTCCGGCGATCCTTCGGAGCGAAGAAGACTACTTCGGCTTCTTAACCTCTTCCTTCGGCTTCGGATTTCGTGCATCCCCCGGCGGATAGCCGCGGCAGGTCGCGTCGGCAACGATGAAGATCGCACCGTCGTCCTGGTCGTCCTTCTTGGCCGAGACATTGATGTAGTAGCCCCACGGTCGGCCGCTATCGGTGAGCATTTTGTCGAGAGCGTCTTCGAACGTCATCTTCTTGCACTTAATCGACATACGCGTGGTCAGCGTGATGCTTCCTTTCGATTTAGGGTCGATCGAGATACGCACGGTGCCGACTTTGGCATCCTTCAAGCCGCCCTTGAGTTCCTCGATGAGTTCGCGAAGCATCATGTTGTCGCAATCCAGATCAATCTTGGCCTTCATCTTCTTGTCGCGGGTCAGCTTGGCGGCGACGCTGTCCGGCGTGGGGTCGGCGGCCCAGCTGCTCATTCCCGAACCGGCGATCAGACAGGCGGACACGAAGAGGATGGTGCCAAAAACAATTCGACGCACAGCGAGGCCCTCCCTAGGGGAAAAAAGTGGCGAAAAACCGAAAGGTACGCTCTTTGACACCGCTCGCCGTTCCGAAGTTCCGTTGTCGAATACGGCCCTGGGAGAAAAGAGCACAATTCATAAAATAGCAGAGTTCTAAACGAGATGAAAGGGGCCACACCTTGCCGGTTGATAATACACCCACCGATCCGACCACTCCACCGCCGGGCGAACCGGGAGCCAACGGCTCCGCGGGGGGCTCCGGCTCGCCGCTGCTCGACATCGAAACCGAATTGCGCGACAGCTACCTGACCTACGCGATGAGCGTGATCGTCAGCCGGGCCTTGCCCGACGTCCGCGACGGCCTGAAACCCTCGCAACGCCGCATTCTGGTAGCCATGAACGACCTTGGCCTCGGGCCATCGTCCGCCACCAGCAAGTGTGCCGCCATCGTCGGCGAGACGATGAAGCGCTATCACCCCCACGGCGACGCGTCGATCTACGACTCGCTCGTCCGCATGGCCCAGGACTGGGTGCTGCGCTATAAGCTTGTTCACGGTCAGGGCAACTTCGGCTCGATCGCCGGCCTTCCCGCTGCCGCCCACCGGTACACGGAAGCCCGTTTGACGCCAGTCGCCGGCGAATTGCTTCACGATCTTGAGCGCGAGACTGTCGATTTCATCGACAATTACGACGGGAAATACCGCGAACCGCTGGTCCTGCCGAGTAAGTTCCCCAATCTGCTGGTGAACGGCTCCGACGGCATCGCGGTCGGCATGGCCACCGAAATCCCGCCGCACAATCTGCGTGAAGTCTGCACCTCGTTGCTTCGCTTGATCGACAATCCGGAAGCATCAATGCTCGAATTGATGGCTAACCGAGGCGAAGACGACTGCGGCGTCCGCGGGCCGGACTTCCCGACCGGCGGCACCATCATGGGCCAGCAGGGAATTCTCGACGGCTACAGCACCGGGCGTGGCAAAATCACCCTGCGAGCTCGTTGCGAAGTCGTTGAAGGAAAGAAAGCCCAGATCATCATCCGCGAGGTTCCGTTCCAGCAGACCCGCAATCGGCTGGCGGCGGAAATCGGCTCGCTCGTCAAGGAAGAACGCGTCAAGGGCATCGACGAAGTCCGCGACGAAAGCGCCCCGCGGCTTGGTGAACCGGTCCGCATCGTCGTTTATTTGAAAAAGGACGTCGATCCGCATTTGATTCTGAATCAGATTTACCAATTCTCGTCGCTGCAGAAGACTGTCAGCATCATCTTGCTGGCACTCGTCGAAGGCCGGCCCAAGGTCTTGACGATCAAAGAGATGATGCAGGAGTTCATCAAGCATCGCGTCCAGGTCATCCGCCGGCGGACGGAATATCTCCTCCGCGAGGCCAAGCGGCGCGGGCATGTGCTTGAAGGGCAGTTGATCGCCATTTCGTCGATCGAAGAAGTGATCCGCATCTGCCGGAACTCGCCGAACCGGGCCGAGGCCAAGCTCCAGCTCCAGGACATGAAGGTCGCCGCCGGGGTCCTCAACCGAGCCATCGGCGACGAGGCCTTCGCGGCCCTGAGTCGGGAACTCGGCGTGGCCGAAGTCTATCAAATGACCGAACAACAGGCCGAAGCGGTCGTCCGCTTACAGCTCGGCCAGCTCGCAGCTCTGGAACGCGACGAAATCTACAAGGAATACGCCGGCCTGCGCGAGCAGATCGTCAGCTACGAACTCCTGATCGGCGACGAGAAGAACATCCTCGCCGTCGTCCGGGCCGATTGCGTCGAGATGCGCTCGAAGTACGGCGACGCCCGCAAGACGGAATTCGCCGAGCAAGTCGATGCACTCAACTACGAGGACCTGCTCGAAGAGCAAGAGCAAGTCGTCAGCATCAGCCACATGGGATACATCAAGCGGTTGGCACTGAACACCTACCGTGTCCAGCATCGCGGCGGCATCGGCGTTTCCGGCGGCTCGCGCGAGGACGATTTCGTCGAGCATTTCTTCGTCGCGTCCACGCACGCCTTCTTGCTCTTCTTCACCGATCACGGGCAGGTGTACTGGCTGAAGGTCTACCACATTCCCGAAGCGTCGCGGACGAGTGCCGGCCGCTCGATCGCCAACGTACTCTCGCTGAAGCCCGAGGAGAAGATCAGCAGCGTCATCCCCGTGCGCAGTTTCGAAGGCGAATTCTACCTGATGATGGCCACTCGCAACGGCCTGGTGAAGAAAACGCCGTTGGTCGATTACAGTCGGCCGCGCGCGGGCGGCATCATCGGCATCAACCTGGAAGATGGGGATAGCCTCATCGATGTCTGTTTGACCAAGCCGACGGACGAAGTCCTGCTCGCCACGCGTAAAGGCATGGCACTCCGCTTCGCCGAAAGCGACGCCCGGCCAATGGGTCGCAACACCAAGGGCGTCAAAGGCATCAAGCTAACGTCGGGCGATGAATTGACTGGCATGGTCGTTACCGATCCCGACGGCTTCTTGCTAACAGTCTGCGAAAACGGCTACGGCAAGCGAACACCGTTCGGCCCCAACACAGCCGGCGACGTGGGCGAGCCAATCGACGAACCGTTGGTCGAAGGAGCAGCCGAAGTGACCCCCGCTCCCGAAGTCGAGGCTGAGGTTGAACCTGAAGCCGAAGCCGAGGGTGAGGAGACTCCCGACCGCTCGAGCATGCGTTACCGCCGCCAACGCCGCGGCGGCAAAGGCGTCCGCGACATCCGCACCACCGAGCGCAACGGACCGGTTGTAGGCATCGATGCGGTCCGCGACACCGACGACATCATGTTGATTACTCTGCAAGGCATGGTCAACCGCACCAGCGTCGCCGAGATCCGGCTAACAGGCCGCAACACGCAAGGCGTGAGGGTGATGAATTTGCGCGAAGGCGACCGCATTGTCTCGATGGCGAAGGTGGCACGCGAGGAGGTGACGGAGACGGAAGTAGTGGAAGGGGCACCGGAGGTGGGGCCGGAGGCGGCGGGGGAAGGGGCGTCGGAGACGCCGGGATGAAAGATGTCAAAAAGGGTGGGGCAAATTGTTGCTGACGCAGTTTGAAAGTCCGCGTGTTCGTTTTCCTCTTTTACATGCAAGAAAGAGACGGTTGAACAAAACGATGATGCCCGACGCGAACACCTCGTTCTCCGTGCACGTTACATCGACGAAGGCGTCCGAGTTACTGCAGAATCTTTCGATGGATTTACTACTTGGTCGAACGTCATGAGCGCTGGCTGTGCCGGCAGTCAGGCCTATCTGGCTATAGGGCAGTCACAGTATTACCTCATACCGATTGAGTCATTCGGCTCGGACGAAACCTGGGGCCAATTTCGGAAGTTAGTGGTTTCCAAAGTGAAAGAGTGTCGGTTTTAGGTGATCAAAGGGTTAAGCGAAAGGTCAGTTCCCAAAGAGAAATACTAGACGCGAGAAAATGAACCGTTGTGGTATAATTTGCACTATCCCGCGGATCAGTCTGGTCGGCAGCAATTGGCTGACGAGCTCCGCGCGAGGGGTTTGAAGCCGACTCAAGGGAAGCAGCATTTGGATCTCGACAAGATCAACAAGATGGCCGATGCCATGAATGATGGGTCGTTTGATTGGAATAAAGCCAGTTTGCAACCAGTAATTCTCGGGCCGAATGGCGAGGTAATGGGTGGTCATCACCGAATCATCGCAGCCCATTTGGCTGGGATCGATTTGACGGCGATTCCAGGTCCACGACCCCAGGTTCAAATACTGCCAAAGAATTACCGACCAGTTTCTGATTGGATCGACGTGTTGCCGGACGTGAGCTAACAAAGGCCACCAGTTCATTCGAAGCAATAGTTCGAGAGGGATAACAATGGGATTCGAAGCGTTTCGAGTTGAGCTTCGAGGCGGACCCGCCAAGTACCAAGACGCCGTCGAAGCCGTGAGGCAGATTCCGCATGCTCGGCCCGATCCGAATTCCATGCCCATGAAGGAATCGACGTACTATCTCATTGAGGATGGACTGCACACCATTGAAGTCGAGGTCATGGACGCACCCGTGAAGATTTCCTGCCGATTCACTCTCGCCCATCCCGCGTCGGTTGACCGGCTGTTTATGGGCACGTTGCAAAATCTGATGACCCGCCTGGAGATGCAAGCGACGATACGCGACGACGTCCTCCCAGCACACGCACGTTCATTCACACTCGCCGAGTTCGCCGATTTCTCTGCAATCACAAAGCGATACATTGACGCCCGAAGGGCCGAATGGATCGCTGCGTTCGGAATTAAGACGGTGGGCGGAACCATTAGCGATGTCTATCAGCGGGTGATCCTTCGGCAGTGTCAGCCGGAGGTTGAACAGGCGACATGAGACCCAAAGCCTTCGACCAGACGTGTTGAAGGCTCACTGGTATGTACGATTCCCAAGGAGCCTCTCGATGACTCAGACATTGACCGTGGAGATTCCCAGCGGATTGTATTCCCGGTTACAGAAACGCGCCGAACAGGCGCAGCATAGCGTCGAGAGTGAGATGCTCGAATTGCTGGCGGCCCAGGTGCACGCCACGAACGAACTGCCTGCCGAGTTTGAGAAAGCGTTGGCGGCTCTCGAATTGCTTGACAACGTTGCTCTCGAACGAGCCGCGAAGAGTCATTTGTCCGCTGAACTCGCGGCGGAGCTCGAAGCGTTAAATCTCAAGCAACAACGCGAAGGGTTGGTCGAAGCCGAAAGTGAGCGCTCCGCTGAATTGATTCGCGCGTATGAACGGGCTATGCTCATTCGCGCGGAGGCGGCGGCGAGCTTGAAGCGACGCGGTATGGACGTTTCTAAACTACTCGCGACTTCATGAGCAAGGCACCGCCTCAATCGCCCGGCACTGGTCAAATCGCGTCAACTCTGGATTCTCGTCGGCTGGCACCCGCCTAAAGATCCATCGACTTCAGAATAGCTGCAAGGCATCTATTTTTGACTCCTTCGAATGAATCACGTACTGCATAACGCTGCGACCTAGCCACTCGGCACTTGGCGCGGCGAGCCAATAGGTGGCCAGACCGCTCCAAACCCCCATTTGCCTTTTCTGAATTCGATCCTAATCTCCCGATTGAGGGAAACTTCTCGCTTCCATCAAGTGGCAGAAAGTGGCAGTTTTTGTCAGGTACGTCGAAAAAACTCTCCATTCACTCGCTCGTCTGATTATCGATGTCACAAAATGTAGCGCTTTGTGTACGAATAAAAAAAATCGGGAGGCGAACGGGTGGTTCCCTGCCCGGGGCGTTGTGAGATCACAGGCTGTGAATTAAGCCGTCATGTGGAGTTCGTCGCGTGCTGCACTCCGGGAACCGCCCGGACGTCGCCCTGAAGGTGCGTTGAATCGTGGCTGAGCACCTAGCTGTCGAGTACAATCGAGTCTATCCTTCGATGAGTTTAATTGACGATCTTGGAGCCGATTGACGGCACCACGCTCCGCTTTGAATCGCCGGTCCCGCAGCGAGAAACCACAGACATCTCGGTCGCCACAACTTACGCGGAGAGCGAATATGCCTTCCATCGATCCACCTACTCCCGTGAAGCATCCGGTATTGATCAATCGGCATCAACGCTTTCGGAGCGGGCTCGCCATTCAATTTCTGCTCTGCTCCATCCAGCCCCTCTTCGCGGCCGATTATTACGTCTCCCCCGCTGCGTCCGGCAACGGCACGCTGAAGGATCCGGGTTCACTGGCAACGGCGATGGCCCACACGGGGTGGGCGGCAGCTATTGCGCCGGGGGACACGGTCTATCTCCGCGCCGGAACGTACACCAACGGCACGGACATCATGTACATGAATTTCAACGGAGCGAAAGACAAACTGGTGACCTGGAGGAATTATCCGAAGGAACGGGCGATCATCAATCATCCGATCTATTTCAAGTCCCGCGACTACCACCGCTTTCGCGGGTTGGAGTTTCTGGACACCAACAAGAAGATGCGGCCCGAGGCCATTGGTTATTTCGACAGTAACATCATGGGTCACTACGAATGGATCAATTGCATCATCCACGACACGCCCGGCGTGTGGACGGGAGGGTCAGGTGGTTCTTTGATTTCGGGCTGCATCATCTGGTATGCGGGCAAACATCTCCGCGACCATATCGTCTATCCCCACACGCTGAGTTTCTCCGGCAACATCGTGGGTTGGACCAGTGGAAATGGGATCGAACTGGGAACCGATGGGATCCAGATTCGATCGAACATCATGTGGGGCGGCGGCGTGACGGTCAAAGAAACCACCAGGGAAATGTTGGTGGTCTTCCCTGGCGTCGTCGACAAGAACTGTCTATTCGGGCCGGTAAACCGACAAGTCGCGATTCATGTTCAAGGGGGCGGCGCCTTAGTCGTCACGAACAACATCGTTTGCGCCGATGCTCCGCTGACACTGGCGGGCCCATTTTCCACCGCGACCGTGACGGGCAATACGCTATACAGCCCAGTCAATGCGACCAAAGGATTGATGCTGTCCCGAAACAACGACGCCGGCAAGTGGACGGTCAATGACAACGCCTATTATGCCAGGGGCGATGTACTCTTCATGAATTTGTCCAAGGGACTCGACTTCGCAACGTGGAAGTCGTCCAATCCCGGCTATGATAAATCTTCCACCGCAAGTCCATCGAAAACCCCGCCTGACTCCGTGTCCGTATTTCCCAATGCCCACGAATCCAAGCGGGCACACATTGCCATCTATAACTGGACGCAGGCACCGAACGTGACGGTGGATGTTTCCGGCGTGCTGGCCGTGGGCGACAAATACGAGCTCTACTCGGCGCAAGATTTCTTGGCCGGACCAATCAAGACGGGAGTTGTCAGCGGCAAGACCATCAGCGTACCTATGGCGAATCTGACCGTTGCGCCCGTTCTGTACTGCCCGACCTTGACGCAGCCCAAATCCACCAGCCCAAACTTCGGCGCTTTTGTATTAACCTGTGGAACCCTCGACTGAACCGTGCGATCGGGAGATGGTGTCCAAATTCAGGTTGCCGGAGCCAGCGCGACAACGAACAATTTGCTTTCAAGATGCGGTCAAACCGGCTGGAGGATCTCCGTAAACATCCTTCTTGCATGCCGATCGATGCCGCCATAGAATCGGTCCCACTTCGCGGTGGGGAATTCCCCCTTCACCTTCCACGCGCAGTCCGGGAAAGAACCGTCGGCGGTCGGAGTTCAGCATGTCGCAACCGAATCAACCCGTTGACAGCTCGCCCGAGGAAGTCACGCCGGTGGCCGCCTCGCCATTTCCTCGATCCGGCACCGAGGCGGGGATCGAACCGCATGAGCTGACGCAACGGGCAACCCAGCGAGGCTCGACGGCCGTTACATGTGTGGACTACTCTCCCGAGCGGATTCAGATCACCGAAGTCGCCGATCTTGCCGAGTTCGTGTCGCACCATCGGCCGGAGTGGACCAAGGTCCGCTGGATCAGTGTTCGCGGGCTGACGGATATGGAAGTCTTGCGAGTGCTCGCGGAAAAGTACGGGTTGCATCCCCTGGCAATCGAAGACGTGCTGTCGCCCCAACGCCCCAAAGCGGAAGATTTTCCCGGCGAGGCGCACCAGCCCGGGCGGTTGTTCGTGGTGGCGCGCGGGGTTCGCCCGACCTCCGGTCGGCTTCAGAGCAAACAAATCAGCCTGTTCCTTGGTCGGAACACCCTTCTCAGTTTCGAGGAGCACGACTGCAACCTGTTCGAAACGATCCGCGCGCGACTCCAGAAGCCCGGCTCCCGCATTCGCCAGAACGATGCCAGCTTCCTGCTCTACGGCCTGCTGGACGTACTGATCGACGACATGTTCCCGCAACTGGAGAATCTTTCCCAGCGGGTCGATTCTCTGGAAAAATCCATGCTGGCGAATCCGACCCCGCAAGCCTTTGTGAAGATTCGCCACCTGAAACACGATCTGATCGAGCTCCGCCGCGTCGCCTGGCCGATGCGGGAGCTGGTCTCCGACCTGCGCCGCGACCCGCACGAGTGTCTGTCGGCCACGACCCAGACCTACATGCGCGACGTGTACGACCACATCATGGTTATCTTCGAGATGATCGAGAACTACCGCGATCTCCTCTCGGATTTGCTCGACACCTACATGTCCGCGGTCGCCCAGCGCACGAACGCAATTGTGAAGGTCCTCACGATTATCAGCACGATTTTCGTGCCGTTGACATTCTTCGCCGGGGTCTACGGCATGAACATGCCGATCCCCGAAAACAAATCGGAGTTTACTTATCCGATCTTCTGGGCATTCTGCCTCAGCGTGATCGTCGGAATGCTCTATTGGTTCCGGCGTAAAAAGTGGCTGTAGAGTCCCCGAGCTTCGGCGACCATCGGGTATTCGGCTTGACGTCCTAAACAGACTGTTCGGCAGCCAGCGATCTGGGACTCGCAAATTTTTTCGACCGAGCGATAGCATTCGCGAACGGAATCGAATAAAACTGAGTGGACTCGACGTTTCGACCCAACATCATTCTCTTTCCGGGCGGGCCAAGCGTTCACCGCTTGTTGCTGGTCATGAGTGTCCAAGTATTTTGCCCCAAGTGCGATCGCTCCTGCCGTATCAAGGAAGAACTGGTCGGCCGGCGCGTGCGCTGCCCCGGCTGCCAGGAAGTCTTCAAGGCCGAGGAAATCCCGCTTGCCGAGGATGATCCAATCGAGGCGGTAGAAGAGGATGATGACGACGATTCGTTGCCCGATTTCACGCCAGAGGTGAAGCCAAAAGACAAATCCAGGAACGCGCTGCCGGAGAAGCCGAAGGGCGGTTCCTCCGACAAGTTGAAGAAAAGCACCTCGGATAAACCGAAAAGCGACCTTCCCAAAAAGAAGGCCGTGAAAGACGAATCGGTTGTTCACCCCGGCGAGCCGGTAAATCCCTTCGACGAATCGTCGCGTCTCGAGGCCCCGCCGCCTCCCGATTCCTCGCTTTTTGAATTCGAGTTCGGCGACGGCGAACCGCCCCCGCCCAAGAAGAAAGTCGAGGATAAGAAAAGCAAAGATGAGGAAGACGACGAGGATGAGGAAGAGGAGCGGCCTGCGAAGCGCGACCGCCACGACGAGAAGAAGCGGCCCGCGAAAAGCTCTCCGGATACCGAATATGCCTGGGACGAAGAGAACGAACCGCCCGACGAAATGCCGTCGAAACATGGGGTATCCGATCGCAAAGGGAAACCCGCTCCCTTGCCGATAGATGACGAAGAGGAGGACGAAGACGACGAGGAACCGCAAGAGCGCCCCAAGGCGAAAGAGCGCGCCGCCGTCAAACCACCGCCGCCGCCTCCGCCCAAGAAGAAAGGTGACGAAGCATCGTTTTTCGGTCTGGATGATGCTCCCGCGGCACCGCCCAAACGCGACGAGAAGGCCAAGCCCAAGAAGAAGGAAGACAATCGCAAGTATTTTCACGTGCGTCAGTCATCTGGTTTCTGGAGCAGCGATAGCCGGCTCTTTCGCGTCTTCATCGACGAAGAAACCTTGGTGTTCGTGACGGCGGCTTCCGGGAAGGAAATCGCTGAAATGGAAGAGGCGCTCGAAGCCAAATCACTCGCGGAGTTCGACAAGAAGATCAAAAACAAGGTACTCGACCTCGAAGAATTGTCGATCGACGAACTGGTGGAAGGCGACCGCCACGCCTTCCGCTCTCCGGCCGACAAGTTCACCGAAGCATCGATCGATGCTGCTTCGCGCGGCATCAAGCTCTTGCGCAAACCCGCTGCCGCGTCGTTGAAGCTCGTCCATAAATCCAAGGGGGCGATGGCCTTCGAATTCCCCAGCATCGACGACGTCGATAACGCTCTCGATTTTTTGAAGGATCTCTTCGGCGAGCTTCTCACCGTGAATGTCAAATGGGATAAGGCGAAGGAGTGCTTCGTGGGGCGATAATCGTCTGAGCCAGCCATGTCTGCCCGGCACGATTGTTCTGAATACGAACAATTCTGCTCGTGATTATTGGCAATGACGCGTCCTGGCCCGTCGCCTAAAACGCCTGCGAGCGTATGATGTTCTCATGCATACGTTCCGCTCGCTGCGGCATCGGAACTACCGGTTGTATTTCATCGGGCAGATGATTTCGCTGGTCGGTTCCTGGATGCAAACGACGGCACTGATGTGGCTGGCCTACGACCTGACCCATCAATCGAAGTGGCCGGCTTTCCTGATGGTCGCGATGATCGGTCCCACCCTCTTGCTGGGGGCCTGGTCCGGTTCACTGGCCGACCGCTATCCCAAGCACAAGCTCATCATTCGCACGCAGATTGCATTTCTGTGTAGTGCCAGTCTGTTGACAGCCGTCGTTTTTTCCGGCTACATCCAGATCTGGCTTCTGCTATTGCTGATGTTCGTTCACGGCATCATTCAGGCCATCGATCTGCCGTCACGGCTCGCGTTCGTCCCCGATCTGGTGGAACGCGAAGATTTGATCAATACAGTCGCCCTCAATTCCGTGCAGTTCAACGTGGCCCGCGCACTTGGACCCGCATTGGCTGGGCTTCTTCTCGCGTCGATCGGTCCGGCGCTCTGTTTTCTGATTAACGCCTGCAGTTACGTCGCCGTCTTGATCGCCCTTTTGATGATGCGCGATTTCCGGGAACGCGTTCACGTGAAAAAGACCGAACGCGGCGAGGGCGGTTTCGCCGTACTCCGCCGGCAGCCGCGTTTGATGCTGGTGATCCTGCTCGCGGGTTGGATATCGATTTCAGGCTGGCCTTTGCTGTCGCTGTTGCCTGCCTACGCTCAGAAAGTGCTGGGAATGCGTGAGGGGGGTTACAGCACGATGCTTAGTTGCGTCGGCGTCGGCGCTCTCCTGGCGGCCCTGTCGGCCGCGAATTTCGGCACGGTGGAGCGGCAACGGCGGTTGGTGACCTTCGGTATCTGTTGCGTCGGTGCGGCATTGGCCGGGCTGTCGATGGTGCGAGATCTCTGGCTTGCTTCGCTCTGTTGCGGCCTGTTCGGTTTCGGCATGATCCTTTTCTTCGCCACCGGTCAGGCACTGGTTCAACTGGGAGCACAGGACGAACATCGCGGCAAGATCATGGGCATCTGGGCGATGATGCTCAGCGGCGGCGCTCCGCTCGGCAACCTGGTCCTCGGCCCGTCCGCCGACGTGTGGGGCGTCACGAACATGATCGCCATTCAGGCGATTTTCGTTGGGGTCGCGGTGGTGGTGATTTTTGTTCGGCGGGTGTAAACTGGCGAGCCGGATCGCG
>JAIOQJ010000270.1 GCA_021413475.1 Planctomycetota bacterium
GTCCGCCGTGGACCAAGTAAACGACGGGCCACTTCTTGGCGGGATCGAAGCCGGGCGGCTTCAGGATCCACATCTGCATCTCCGCCCCTTCGACCTTGACCTTCACCGACTCCGGCCGCGGCAGGTCAAGTTTCGCCAGCAGTTCGCGATTCG
Organism: Planctomycetota bacterium; assembly: GCA_021413475.1. Lineage (GTDB taxonomy): Bacteria > Planctomycetota > Planctomycetia > Gemmatales > Gemmataceae > JAIOQJ01. The sequence goes on from JAIOQJ010000270.1 coordinate 154, forward strand.
CCTGGCTGAGATTCACGATGCGATGAGGTGCGTTGTCGTCCGGAGCAAATTCCGTGAAGTAGACCTCCGCGGGTGCATCCATGCGCGCGACCAGCACGGCCATGGGTGGGTAGGTCCAGTTCTTCTCCGCGATCTTGCCCGGTACCGCGATGGAGAGATCGAGCACGTTGCCGTAAAAGAACTTGGAGAAATGAAAGCGTTCCGGCTGAGCGGCTCCCATTCGCAGGCGATACGTCGCGGCCGTGCCGTCGTCGTCGGCCGTGAAAATGATCGTCTTCGCGTCGCTCCAGGCGAACATGTTGACCGAGACATCGACGCTTGCCGTCAGGTTCTTGAGTTCATCGGAGATCGCCCCGTCGGCATCGCAGGCGGCCGTCATGATGTCCCATTTGTCGGCCTCGTAGCCCGTCTTCTTCTGGGCCCGAAAGGCAATTGACTTGCCGTCGGGCGAGAATCGTGGCGAGCCGTCGGCCGCCTTGTTCTTGGTCGTCAGGGTCTCGACCTTGCCGCCATTGATCGAAACCCGGCAGAGATCGTAGTTGGTGCTCCACGCTTCATCGCGATCGGGCGCGGCCGTGAAGACAAGGTATTTGCCGCTCGGGCTGAAAACGAAATCGTCGCCCACGGAAAACGTCGTCGAATTGGGATAGGTATCGCGATCGCCGGGTGTGACGTCGCGGGGTTCGGAGAACGAGCCAGGCGAGCCCCCTCCGTAAGGGGGGGGAGTTTTTGGATTGGGCGAAGACTCCCCCCCCTCACGGGGGGGGCTCGCCATCACGAACAGATGTTGCCGTTTGTCCTCAACATACTCGTCCCAATGACGGAAAAAGAGACGTGAAAACACCTTCGCCTTCACCGGGCTCTTTTCCGCTTCTTCCAGTTTCTTCTTGTTCAACGCGTCGGATTCCTTGAATGGCTTCTCCGAGAATTCGGGAAACACGGACGATACAAAGGCAATATGCGATCCATCGGGCGACCAGATACCCGACGAGGCCCCCGTGCTAAGGCTCGTCAATTGCCGGGCTTCGCCGCCATCGAGCGCGATCACCCAGAGTTGCATCGAGCCGCCACGGTTCGACTCAAAGAGGATCTGCTTGCCGTCCGGCGACCAGCGTGGATGTCGATCGCTCTTCGGCGTGGTGGTCAGTTGGCGCGGCGGTGTCTTTGCATCCGTGGCCGCGATCCACAAATTGGTCGAGGACTTGTTCTGGTCGAAATTGACAGTCGTCACCTGATAAACGACCAGTTTGCCGTCCGGGCTAATCCGCGGCTCCGCCACGCGCTGGAAGCGGAAGAGATCCTGGATCTCCATCGGCCGTTTCTGGGCGAAGGAAGGAGTGGCCTGGGCCGACAACAAAAGCAAGATCGCGCAGCCTGTGATCCGGAACATCGCGCATTCCTTTCACGTCGAGGGGAGGCGGAGAGGCATTGGTGATTATACTACGGGGCCGATCATTTATTCTGTTCATCGATCCACGTGAAGCCGCGACGATCCTGACGCGGATCCGTTTGAATTCAAATCACTTCCGCCGCCAAATCGCATCCATCTCGAAACCGAGCTTCTTAACTTTGGCGTGGATTTCTTCGATGAAACGTGCCGCGTCTTGGGGATAGCCGGCCGTCGGCTTGATGCCGGGAACCTGCTCGTGCCACCAGCGGTTGAACTGGCGCATGAAGACCTCGCGCAGGTACTTGCTCGCCATCGAGGCCAAGGCTACGGTGAAGTGCGTGCCGTCGGCCCGCGGCTGGACAACAATGCGGATGTCGCGATCGACACCGAGGATTCTGTACGAGCAAATCTCGGAGCCCTCGCGCTCGGCACTCACCCAACCGTCCGGGAACGCTTCCTGAATCATCGCGGCGTAATAGTTGCGGCCGCCGAGCTTGTCGATGAGATAGACAAGCGGCTCGTCGCCGGGGAGTGTTCGGTTCGCTCGTAAGAGTTCGATGACGCCCGCCGCCAGGACATTCGACTTGTTCTTCAACTTCGCCAGCAAGTCATTAAACCGCGGCGCGGGGGTGACGATTCCACGAATGGCTTCAAGTTGAAAGTCGTTGACCGCGAACATGCGATGCAACGCCTTGCCCGCGGACATGATCGACTCGAGTTTCGCCTCGACCGGCAACTCGAGTGTTACATCGAACCACGGCTCGCGAAGCAATTCAGCACGGCTATCACCGAGGGCATAGGTTCTGAGCAAATCGCCCAGGGAAAAAGGGAGTATCACATCATCCGCCAGTGCCGCCAACACGCCGCGTTCAAGGCGGGCGAAGCCGTGGATGCCAACGTTGACCTTTTTCGAATCGTCGATGTGCAGGCGCTCGTCGTTGGCGTCGTCGCTACGGCGCACGACCTTGGCAAGGGCCTTCCAGATCGTCTCTTCCTCATTTGGGACGAATAACGGGACGGACGTCTGCACAAGGGGACCCAGGTTGGGTCCGTAGCCGGCTTCGTCGATTCCGATCAACCAGGGCATGCGGGTTCACTCGAGGATGATTGCGGATGGGCCGTGTCCCCGCTATCTTAGGATCACGTCGATCCGGCACCTACCCTGCTTATCGAGAATCATCCCATGATGACCGACAATCTCTTCCTGAAGATCATCAACAAGCAGATCCCGGCGAAAATCGCCTACGAGGACGACCTTTGCCTGGCGTTCCACGACATCAACCCCCAGGCACCGGTTCATGTCCTAATCATCCCAAAAAAGGTAATTCGCACGCACGAGGACATCGCGGACGCCGACCGCGACGTCCTCGGCCACCTGCACCTCGTCGCGGCCAAACTGGCCAAGCAACTCGGACTGGAAGAAGGCTATCGGCTCATCGTGAATTGCAAGGAACAAGCCGGCCAGACTGTGCCGCATTTACACATGCACTTGCTGGGGGGGAGAGATTTAACCTGGCCGCCTGGGTGAGGAGGTGAGAGCAGCTGATTCGGCAAACGGGAAGACTCAGCTCACCGGCGTAAGCGATTGCTCTTCCGTGCCGTCGATGGTTGTCGTGGTCTCTTGCCCAGTCTGATTGCGGCTGTCGACGCTGCCGTTCAGTTTGATCTTCATACTGCCGGCACGATGGGATCCGTCGATCACGATGTCGAACGTCACGTCGGTGTTAATCTCGCCTTTGACGGGCGACCCGTTGGCCGCGACCGTATCGATCACCATCCGGATCTTGATCTCGATCACTCCCCACTGCCGGCCATCCTTTTGGTAGACCCGCACCAGCTTGCCCGCGATCTTGCTCTTCTCCTTGTGATAGTCAGCCAGGGCTTTCCCTGAAATCGCGGAGATCGCGGAGAAATCGCCTGCCCATTCCTCGCCGATCTTGACAGGCGTCTTTGGCAAAGTCTGTTCGATCTTCCATTGCCCTTTGTTAAAATCCGCACCGATTTCCACTTGCTCCGCGGGCGGGAGCGAGGCACCGTCCACGGCGTACTTGTATCCCTGCATGAAACGTTCGATACTGATCGTCTTACCTATGTGCGATGCGGTCTTCGTCTCGCCTTGTGGGTTGGCTTTTCGCGAGACACTGTAGACTCTCGTCACCTTGGTCGGCCGTGGTTCGTCGGGCGATGTATCCAGGATCTTCTCCGTGTAAGCGTACCGGAAGTCCTCCTTCTGGGTCTGTGTCGTGTTTGTACTCTTGTTCGTCACCGTTGCGGTGGCGATACGAGCCTTGACGACATCGATCTCGTCGCCCTTCCGCGACTCGCGAAACTTAATAGTGTAGGCCGCATTCGGATCACTCTGTTCCGTTGAACCCTTGCCACTTTCGAGAACCGGAGCATTCTTTTTTGAGCAACCGAACGCGATGGCGGTAAGTATTACCAGTGGAAGTAGACGCCGGAACATGGATACACTCCAAATTGAGAACAAACACTTGAATGACTTGCCTATTTCTTCCGCTTGAGGATCAACAGGAAGTTGCCGCGAACGGTCTGCAACTCTTCCGGGCGACCTTGGGAACGATTATCCACGCACCATTTGAGGGTGTCGCCGTTGAGTTCGTAGATGCCCAGGAACTTCCGCTCTCGTTTGCCGGGTAGGACAACACCGTTCGCATCGAGTTCTTTCTTCGGCTTGCTGGCATCGACCTTGTACGTTCCGTTCCCCATGTCTTTGTCGCCGTTGTTGAGATCGATGGCGCTCATCTTATCCGCCGTGATCGTTAGCCGAATATGAACGGGACCTCGGTCCGGTTTTTCGCCTTTGCCTTCGACGGCGTAGCCTTCCCAAACGCCAATGAGTTTCTTGATGTCGTCCGCGTCCTTCGCCGGCGGGTCATTCGGTGCCGCCTGACTGAAGCCACTGATGGCGAGAAGTACGGCATAGCTTGTTAAGTAGCGCGCAGTCAACTTCATGTCACCCTCGAAATGGAAAGGGTTGGGACGGCAATTGATTCTGGAAGACAGGCTCGCCTCACATTCGCAACTTAATCCGGCTTCATTTTATCCTTGTACCGATACGGCACCGTATTCGGTACCTCGTCCGGCGGCATCTCGTAGGGGAGCGCCTTCAAAAACTCGACCAAATCTTCCTTCTGTTCCTTCGTGAGATGGCTGGTCTTGCCGTGTTGGTCCTTGAGGTTGAAGGTAGTCAGCACGTCCATCAACGTTTTCGCCTTGCCGTGATGCAGATATTGCGTGTTGCGATAAACGCCGAGAAGAGTAGGGGTGTCGTACCTGGGGCCAATTTTCTCGCCGGGATCGTCGAGGCCGGTGCCGACGTCGTGAAGGTTGAACGGTTTCGCCAGCTTGCTATCGGAGTAGAACGGGCCACTATGGCAACTGGCGCAGTTGGTCTCTTTGTTCGTGAAGATGGCTTTGCCGCGCTCCGCCGCGGGGGAGAGTTTGCCCGATTCGGAAAGATGCGGCGACAGCCGGAAATTAAACGAATTCGTGTAGATCGCCAGGGCGTCGAGATCCTTGGAACGATCACTCATCTTCTCATCGAGTTCAATCGGTTTGAAACCCACTTTGGGCTTCAGTGGTCCCGGAACCAAGCCGCGGGCATTCATCAGCTTGCTGCGAATCGTGTATTCGAAATCCTGAACTTCATCGCGGTCGGCGGACCAGTGCAGGGGGTGCGTGTGCGCGAGGCCCAGCAACGGCGGCACTCGGCGGAGGCCTTCGCCGTTGTGCCAGGTACGGCCGTCGGTCAGGCCGTCGGGATGGCACGAAGAGCAGGAGATCCATTTCGCGCCCGAGAGCGTGGCCGTCTGGAATAGGACTTTGCCACGAACCCATTCAGGCGACTTCGGTGGTTGGCAGAGCGTGATCGTCGTCTCTTTCCTGAGCGACGCGACGTCGTATACCGACACCGCGAAATCGAGCGTGTTGAAAATGTAGAATTCCTTGCCGTTCGGGCTGACACGGACCGCTCGCGGGTTCTTGCCGACTTTGAATGGAAGCGAGATTCGCTCCATCTCAACGTAATCGTCGTCGATCACGGTCGAGACGTTGACGTCATCGGTCCCGGCATAGACGGTGAAGATCTTCTTGCCGTCGGGCGTCAGCGCCGTCTCCCACGGGTTCGCGGTGACGTAGACGCCGTTGTACGTGTCCATGGCAATCGACTTCCGCCGTTTGTCGTCGGGTTTCTTCGGTTGCCAGAGGTCGCAAATGGTCACTTCCGGGAAGATCGCCCCACGGCCTTCGGTGTGCGTGACGCGCGAGACAATGTGCGAGAGATACGCCTTCGGCCGCTTGGGATGGAGCACGACATGCCGGCAGATGTTCTGCGTTTCGTGCCCGGACCACGTATCGACCACTTTGCCCGCAGCCAGATCGATCGCGTGTAGTTTGACGGCATAGAAATCGGTGACGTAGACCATCTTCTCATCGTTGTCGATGGCAATGCCGCGCGACCACTCGCCGCTCTTGATGGTGCGGAGCACCTTGCGGGCGTCAATGTCGATCTCGCTGACCAAGCCGGGATAATCGTGCGAGACATAGGCCTTCTTGCCATCTTTGGTGACGACGATCCCGTACGGTTCGTTCTCGACTTTCAGCTTGTGAAGCGTCTTGCCCGCTGTCGTGTCGATGAAAACCACTTGATCGCCGCCATGCAGCGTGACAAGCGCCATTGGCCCGCCGCCAACCCACGACACGCCTTCAGGATGATGGCCGACCGGGATTTCATGAAGGACTTTGCGTGTCGCAAGATCGACGATCGTAACCGAATCGTTATCCCGATTCGCGGCGATCAATTGCTTACCGTCGGGAGAGACATCGAGCAAGCTATTCGAAGTGCCCGCATGGATGAGACCGCAAGATAGGAGCATCAAAAGCAACGTGCGCATGCCGATCGATCTCCGAAATCGTTTTCGCGGTGGATTGGTATTTTCACGAGCCCGAAGCGCCAGCAAGGGAGAGCGTTTCCCTTGCTGGCGCTTCGGGCTCGGATGCGCGGCGTTTTATTTCGCTTTCAGCGTCCCGACCAGATGAATCAGGTACGGTTCCAGCAATTCGGCATTGATGTGCTTGCACCAAGCCACGGCGGCGATAAGGCGGTCGCCGCTCTTGATTGTCGAGATCACGTAGAAGGATTTGACCTTGGGGTCAGTCGTATTCGTCACCCAGTAGACAGCCATGCCTTCGCTCTTGGGCAAGGCTGTCCCGAATGGTGGCTTTTCCTGTGGTTCAAACGTGTACTTCGTGCCAGAGGTCTCATCCCGTTTGTTCAATTTTTCGGTGAGGTAATTCTTGGCATCATCGACACCTTCACCCTTCTCGAGCGATAGGACCATGGCGTCGGCGACAATATCGGGCCGGGCTTTCTTGAGCTGACCCGGGTGCGGGCAGCGAAAGAGCATGGTGGCGTTATCGTCCTCGTCCGTCACCTCGCGGACGTATTCGTTCTTCTTGGGTTTTTTGGCGGTCGGGTCGGCGGGATCGGGTTCGGGGATCGCGTGTTCCCAGATTCCGTCCATGTCTTCCATCTGATAGTCGCCCACTTTGGGGGTGTACACGACGGAGGAGGCCGTCTTTTCTTTCCAGTTGTCGCGTTCCTTCCCAAACTTGAAGGTGTCGCGCAACTTGAACAAATCGTCCTTCACGTCACTCCATTTGTCCTTGGGAGCGAAGACGAGCATGATGTAGCCAATTCCCTTGCTGAAGAGCATATACCCTTCGCCCTCCATGAGCGTGCCATCCAATTCCCCTTCGAAATGGTAGCCGGGGACATCGACATTCGCGAGCTTGACCGTGACTGGATTCTTCGGCGGATTGCCAAAATTTCTCGACAGAATCCCCTGCAGTTCGACTTCCAGTTCTCGCGGTCGTGGATTGCGCGTGCCACCCTCGTACTTCAGCGCCCGAAGGCCGATCCAGGCGTCCGGGTCAGATCGCTTTTGCAGAAAACCGTTCGTGCCCAGTTTGTCGCTGAGCGCCTTATTCTCGTTCCATTTCTTCTTGGCGAAAAGTTGAAAACGGAAGTTGTATTCGTCGTTGTTGAAGAACTCTTCCTGTTCTTCGAGGTTGAACTGCTTCTTCCGCATCGCGAGGACGATGACCAAAATCACACAGATGCCGACTCCCACGAAACCGGCAATCATCAATATGGTTTTCTTGGTGCTGCCCTTCGGCACATTCCGCGAGCTGACCAGCCGGCTCGTCTTTTCCCGCGATCGGGACCGCGGCGACTCATCCTCGTCGCGAAAGTCGTCTTGGTCGTCCTCGACAGGCGCGGGACGCGACTTCGAAGCGTTGCCCTTGGAGGCGTTGGCCTTGTAAGGGAATCGCGTCCGGCAGATCGGGCAGGTCACCATGGCCGCGGCCGGTAACTGCTCGGCATCGAACTGATACGTACATGCCGGGTTCGGGCACGGGAAAAATTTCGCCATGACGGCCTCGGAATCAAGATGGTGGAGAAGATAGAAAAATTATTATAGCGACGGAATGTCCACATGGATGGAACTGCGATTGATCCGAGCCCGAAGCGTTAGCAAGGGCGAATCTCGCCCTTGCTAACGCTTCGGGCTCGGAAGGGATCACGCATCGACTGCATCCACGTGTGCTCGCCCTATGGGTTCAGCGCACATCCATAAATTTCAGCGGCGATTCGCTCTTCAGGTTGGCGACATACAGGCCGAGTTTCCCTTCCAGGAACGCGAGCAATTCCGGCAACAGATGCTCCTTCCGCCACCCGTGCGACAAGTGTGATTCCTCGGGAGGCGCGTCCCCGCGTGCGAAGGCCCGCACCAGCCATTTGACGTCCTGCGTGGTGGCCGCGATCCCCGCCGTGACTTGCTTTCGGGAACACAAGTCGGC
>JAIOQJ010000271.1:0-2337 GCA_021413475.1 Planctomycetota bacterium
ACACTCAATCAATACACCAAAAACTTCATAAAAGCCCGGCGGCTGGCGGAAGCGGGGACGGCGGTGATCAGCGTGATTTTGAATGTCCCGCAATTTGGCCCCGACTTCACCAACTGGGACGATCACCCCGGCAATGCCATGCGGCCGGGCCATTTCGGCGGCTACATGCGCACGCGGTTTCCGTACTTCGACCAATGCGTCTCGGCCCTGATCGATGACGTGTTCGCTCGCGGTTTGGATGAGAAAGTGATGATCGTGGTGACGGGCGAGTTCGGCCGCACGCCGAGGATTCGCACAGGTCCGCCGGACAACTCCATCGGCCGCGACCACTGGCCGGACGCTTACAGCGCTCTCGTCTCCGGCGGCGGCTTGCGCATGGGCCAAGTGATCGGTGCCACCAACGCCCGGGCCGAATATCCGACAGCGCTCCCGACCACGCCGCAGGATCTTCTGGCGACGATCTACCGACACTTGGGAATCGATGCCGACCACACCTTCCGCGACCACACCGGCCGCCCGATCGCCGTGCTGCCGCACGGTGAGGCGATTCGGCAGTTGATATGACTCTTTCTCACGACGATATTCCAAGTAATTCGCGAACGGCGGCGCGGACTTTGTTGACCCAGCGAAGTGCCGAGTTTGCTTGGCGTTTACCGGGGAATGTTGGAGCCGAGTTCTTCGAGCAATGCCTTGAGGTACTTTTCCGCACATTGTTGGCAATGAAAACAAACGATGTCATGGACCGGCTGGCTTCTCGGAGCGAGGTCGTTTGCCGCGGCGAAGTCCGCCTCGGCCTTTCGCACCCATTCGCGAGTCGCTCAATTCATAGAGGACTTTTCCCTTAGTCACGATTTCGGTGAGGAACGACTCCCCTTCTGCCAAACGCCATTTCATTTCGTGGGGAGTGCGAACGATGATATCCAACGAAAATGGCGGATCGATTTGGCAACTGATCTTCACCGCCTGATCGAGCTTATTTTTTGTCGGCATGATGACGAGAATATCGACATCGCTGTCCGCGTTTGGCGTGCCGTAAGCATAAGATCCGAAGAGAATGATCTTGTTCGGATGGAATTGCTCAACGACCTGGCGTGCGAAACGGCGAACTAGGCGCACCGGGATATCGGCCCCCAGATAAAAACGTCGAGGCTTCGGCTGCTTCGATTTGGTTAGTGCGGCCCTCATTTTGAGATTCTACTGCCCAAACCCCTTCTCAAATATCACCCCGAGATCGAGCCTCGCCACCTTCTGCTCGGTCGCGCTTTTGCCGCTGCCGTAGGCCAGATGCAGCACACGTTGTGCTGGTTCGAAGACCATCATTTGGACGGTGTAGTTTCCCTGGCTCACTTTGTGCAGTTCCTTCGCCACGTCGTCCACACTGTACTATGGTTCGTCGCGAAACAGACATTCTCGGTCCCTTTGCGGGCGACGACGTTCTTGGTGGTCACCTCGAAGACGCACCCGCCCGTCTTGTCGCAGACCGTCAGGAGGAAGTAGCCCGTGCGGCGGGTGGCGTTTAACTTCTTCTCGACTTCCTCGAGCGTAGCGCACTCTTCGAGCAATTGCCGGAAGAGGATCAACATGGGGACGCCTTTCAGGTCGCTCTTCGGCGAGGCGTCCTTGGCATCCTTGATCTCGTTGATGGTCAGCGACAGACCCTTGTCGTTCATGCCGGAGATCGCGCCGAGGATGATCGGGAATGTGACGGTGGCGACGGTGTTCTTCTTTGGCTGGCGGAATACCGTCACGAGCGTGAAGTCGGAGAGATTCTCGTGCGGCGGCCAGTCGAGCAAGCGTCCGAAGAGCGGGCTTTTGGTTTTGCTTCGATCGGACTCGACGACCATCGTCGAACAGCCGCCGATCTTTTGCAAGTCGGGCATCGCGTTGGTCATGATCATCACATTGCGAGGCACGTCGCTGGCTTTCGAGGCGGCAATGATCTCCTTCTGATTTGATTCGGGGAACATCGGCAGGATAAATCCTGCCATACGCATCATCGCCGGGTAGGCCGACTCCCAGCCGCTCTTCTTCATGTAGCGATCGAGATTATCGATCAACGGTTTCTTCGCGGGTTTGAGTGCCAACACGCCGAATTGCTCGCCGATCTCTTCGGGAGTCCCCTCGACGATGAGCACCGGCACGCCGTTCACGTACTGGAGTTCGCCTTTGCCGTGCTTGGCCTCGACGTAGCGTTTTTCGTCGGCACCCTGTGAAGGGGCGAAGGCAAGGAGCGTCAATGCGAGGATTGTTAGGTGGCGTGTCATCAAGAGATACTCCCTGCGAGCGGGGTCGCGTGAGCGCCCCGTGGATTCGCGATCACAAACACGGGGCGCTCAC
>JAIOQJ010000271.1:2398-6061 GCA_021413475.1 Planctomycetota bacterium
CCCCCCCCCACCCCGCTCAATCATCATTCATCATTCGCGGTCGTCCGTCCTAAAGCAACATCGAATTCGCTAAGTAAAGGCACTAGCATGGCGGCGATGGTGAAACCGAAGGCGGCCCCGATCACCAGGAACGGCACCAGCGGGTCGGCCGACTCGTTGGTGCCGGGATTGCCGATCAGGATGTTCACGACGGAGTAAAACATCGCCAATGGACAAATCGTAGCGGAAAGCGTGAGGGCAGGGGAAGGCCGATCGGCACTGAGCACCCACCAAAGGCCGCCGATGCCGAGGCAAATGAAGGCGCTGAAACTCAGGAGTTGATTCGCCAGACTGCCGCCGTTGATGATGATCAAATAGATGCTGATGAGCGTGCCGACCGACAGGAAAAAGATCGTGCCCAGCGTGTGCGCCACCGAGAGTCGACTGTTCTCGACGCGCAACGCAACGTGCAAGCCTAACACCATGGCGAACGCCAGTAGGACGATCAAGGCACCGAGAATGCAGGCTAACGGACCGAGGTTGGACGAGAAACCGGTGGCCGAACCCGCCAGCAAGCCGCGGGCTGCGTAATAGATAGTCAGGAGCAACGGGGGAATCAGGAATTCCTTCGTATTCCAGAGGATGCCGCCCAGCTTTCCGAAGATGAATTCCCGAGGGCTCAAATCGGTGACGAGAAGCAAATCGAGTGCCTTGCCGTCGCGTTCCGAGGTGATCGAAGTGACCGCCTGGGCACTGACGAGCAGCAAACTGAGAATCGCCACGGGCACGAGACCGTACGCCGCGATAAATGGTTGCCGGCCGCCGCTTCGATTCAATTCGCCGAGGGTGAACCAGCAGATCAGGAAGAGGACGACGGCGTAGGCAGCCTTCACGAGCAATGGTCGTCGGCCGTAGGCGTAAGTGCGGATTTCCCGCCAAAGGATCGGATTTTCCCAGACCTGTCGGGCCTTGCCGGGAGCGGCGTGAGCCTGCAATCGGGCTTGCTGATTGATTTCCGCGTCGCTCGGGGCTTCGCGTTGCATGATCGGTTCGCCGCTAGGGTTCCAGTGGCGGAGTTTCCAGATGCCGATACCGTTCAGCAAGGCACCGATGCCGAGCATCACCAGTGTAAATCCGTAGGCGGGCGCGAGGAACCCGGCATCGCTCGGCGGTTCAAGCACGTATTGCAAGGCGATGAACGGATCGAACCACGCTTGCAGCACCGACCAGTTCGACGAACCACGGCCGCCGATCAGGCCAATCGCCTGCACCAGGCAGAGATAAAGGACAAGTGCCAGTACCGAGAGCGCAAGAGCCTGAAAGGTCTTGTCACGCCAGAGGGCGATGAGACCCCCCAGCGAACCAGCGGCGAACGACGTCGCCAGCAAGATAAGTGCCGCTTGGGTTACTTGTTCGGCCGAGACGCCGCCGAGGAGTAAGGTCATGGCCAAGACGGGTAAGGTCGTCAACAAAAGCATGAAGATCGGAAGCAAGCTGCCGAGCATCTTGCCGACCACGATCTCGTGGTCGCGCATGTCGGTGAGCAACAGCAAGATGAACGTGCGGCGATCCTTCTCCTGGCTGACGGTGCTGGCGGCCGAGAGGGCGGAAAAGAAGAGCAGAAGGGTCAGTTCGACGTAAGTGATAATCTGAAAGAAAAGCAGGCCGAAGCGAGCGGTTTCCCCGAGAGTTGCTGTGCGATTGAAACCGACCGTCGCCTGCCAGGCCGTCAGGCCGATAACCCAGAGCAGGCTCAGGGCCGCGATTCGGCCGACGTGGTGTTTCTCGCGGCGTGGGACTGTCAGAAATTCCCGGTTGAAGATCGGTCCAAGCACGAATTTTCCTCGATCAATAGACAGGCTCACCGGTGTCACGATATGGAAGAGATGCGACAACGTGAACCTGATTGGAACGTCGCGTAGGTCGGGTCGAGTCTTCGAGGCCCGACGGTGTGATAGTCGGAGAGAGAATTCATTTTCATTTGGTTTTTGAGTGTTTCGAGTCTCCGAGACAATCACCGTAGGGCCTCGAAGACTCGACCCGACCTACGCCTGGCGATAGAATCGAAGGAATGAAAGTGATCGTTATAGTCGCCAACGGATGGAACGCCGGCTGGTTGGGATGCTACGGCAACGAGTGGCTTTCCACGCCGCAACTCGATCGCCTTGCGGTCGAGAGTGTGATCTTCGATCAGCATTTTACGGTCAGTCCGTCGCGAGATGCCTGGTTCGATTCGCTCACGACAGGACGTTACCCATTCGCGGTACAAGGTTCCCCTTCTTACTCGCTCTTCAACGAACTACGAGAATTCGGCACGCGTCTCGTCCGCATTCACGATCGACGGGACGAAACTGAAGCGCCCGGAACTTGGGATGAATCGTTCGCGGTCACGATCACGGACGACTGCTCCCCCGGCGAGGCCATGTTTCCCGTCATCGAGAAGCAGATCAAGAAGCTGGCGAAACTCGACAACTGGCTGCTCTGGATCGAGACCGATCGTCTGTTGCCACCCTGGTCGGTCTCCATGGATTTCTTCGACGAATACGGGAAAGGGATGACACCGAACGACGATGAAACGCCGGCGCAGCCGTGGGATGAACCGCCCCAGGGCCAGGTCGATCTCAGCGATCGCGAACTGGAGCGACTGCAGGGCACCTTCGCCTCGGTCGTCACCGAATGGGATGCCGATTTGGGCAAGTGGATCGGTCTGTTTCGGGAACAGGGGCTCCTCGATTCCACAGCGATTTTGATCACCTCCAGCCAAGGCCTTCCGCTTGGCGAACACTCCTGGATCGGCGCGGGTGGCAACGATCTCCACGAAGAGAACGTCCACGTGCCGATGATGATTCGCCTGCCGGGTGGAGCGCACGGTAGTCTGCGTGTGCCAGCACTCACTGAGTCAATCGATCTGTCGCCCACGCTTTTGGAAATGTTCGGCCTTCCCATCGTCGGCCACGGTCGCTCGCTTCTGCCGTTGGCTCGGGCCGAACGAACAAAACCACGCGAATACATTTGTCAGGGGACGGCTGGCTGGGCGGGAGCGATTCGCACCGAGGAATGGTCTCTGCTGCGGACGACTGGTCCCAGCAAGATCTTCCGCAAGCCGGAAGATCGCTGGGAAGTGCATGATGTGCGAACCCAGCATTTCGAATGGGCCGGGCATTTGGAAGAGACACTGGCGAAATTCGCGCAGGCGGCGTCGACGGTGCCGTTCGTGGAACCAGTTCTAAAGCATTACGATGATGTGGATGAGGAAGTTGAATCAGAAACATCGGACGAAGCGAGCCCGAAGCGCTAGCAAGGTAGAATGTTCTCCCATGCTAGCGCTTCTGGCTCGGAGAGCCGCGTACCGAACTTTTCTATGGTTTTTACCAAGAAATACCGTCATATTGGTACGTCTGCCGTCTCGGAGTATACTCTCGACATCCGATCTGGTTTGAGGGATCTCGATCATGCTGCGAATTCTCGGTTCCCCGAAGCGACTCTGCGACAACATCTCGCGCCGCGAACTTTTGCAGGCGGGCGCCATCTCGCTTCTGGGGCTTGGTCTGGGAGATCTGGACCTTCGCGCCGCGACGGCATCGGCCCCAAAGGCGAAGAACGTCTTGATGCTCTTCCTCTACGGCGGTTGCAGCCAACTCGACACCTTCGATCCCAAACCCGACGCGCCCGAAGACATTCGCG
>JAIOQJ010000211.1 GCA_021413475.1 Planctomycetota bacterium
ATTGCCGGGGACACCTGGGCGCGACCAGAGGCCGATGTGCGAATGCGAATCGACGAGCCCAGGGATGATCACTGCTTCCGGAAGGTTGTGAATGACCGCATCAGCCGGTGTCGGGGTTTCCCCTTGCTTGCCAACGGCGATGATTTTCCCATCTTGAACGACTAGCACTGCTTTGTCGATCGGCGGCGACGACGCGGGGTGCAAGCGGCCGACGTTGAACACCTGCGGTTTCGCAGGATCGGCGGCGCGGGTCCAAGATGACTGAACGATCGGAATGGAAAGGGCGAGTAGCAGATGGAGGGAACGCATAGCGCCTCGTGACGGATGGGATAGGATCAGCCTATCCTTCAAGTGTCCGTATGAAGGCTCACGACGTCAAGCGTCCAACTGCCGCCAATCAGTTTTTCCGAGCCCTGAATTTTGTGCATCGACCGGAAATGCGGCGTCATTCTGCTCCGAATCGACACGCGGTTTGAAATGCTTACTTGTTGCGAACGGATCGAACAAGTATAATTCGAGTGGAATTACGAACGATCCGTTGGTCCAGGTGGGTACGACGTGGAATCATCGTCCACATCATCGTCGCTGAATAGGGAAGAGGGTGTTCCCGGCGATCCACAGGAACGTCTCTTGCGGGCGGAACACATTGTCGCTTCGCTTGAGAAGGGCGTGGCGATTCTCGGGATCGACTTCAAGATTACCTGGGCCAATGATCCGTTTCGCGAGTGGTGTTCCCAGGATCCGATTGGCAAGTCGTTGCTTGAGGCCTTGGACGAAGTTTCCCTCGTCTGGCCCGAGATTTTCCCTTTCGATGGTCTGCTGACCGGTAAACCCACTTCGCTTCGTCTCCAGTTTTACGGCAACCGCTATCTCGATGTGACGATCTCGCCTTTCCGGGAACGCGATTGCGTTGTCGAGTTGATCGCACTATGTTCCGACGTGTCCGAGACGGTCAGCCGACAACAGAAGCTGGATGCCTTGCACCGGGCGGGGCAGGAACTGGCGGCTCTCGATGCCGACGAATTGACGGAGATGACTGTCGACGACCGTGTCGAACTCCTGAAACAGAATCTTCGCCGCCACATCCACGACCTCCTCAACTATAATGTCATCGAAATTCGCCTGCTGAATCCGGCCACGCAAGAATTGAAGCCGCTCCTGGAAGAGGGAATGACCCCCGAGGCGGCCCAGCGTGTTCTTTACGCCCGCGCCGCAGGCAATGGGGTGACCGGTTACGTGGGTGCCACCGGCCAGAGCTACCTTTGCCGCGATGCCGAAACCGATCCGCACTACATCAAGGGGGCGGAGGGGGCGCGATCGTCCATGACGGTGCCGCTCGTCTTCCAGGATGCGACGATCGGCACTTTTAATGTGGAGAGCCCCAAGCCGAACGCCTTCGGGCCCGAGGATTTGCAATTCGCGGAACTGTTCAGCCGCGAGATCGCCCAGGCGATGCACACGTTGAACTTGTTGCGGGCCCAGCAGAGTTGCACGGCCGTGCAGGCGATCGAGGCGGTCAATCGCGATATCGCCCTACCGGTGGACGATCTGCTTTCCCTGGCATGTACGGCCCTCAAAGACGCCCAGGACAAACCGGAACTCGTTCAGCAACTCGAACAGATCATCGCCAACACCCGCACCATCAAACAGAAGATCCAGAACGTCGGCGATGATTTCGCTCGTTTGAGCCCGGGCGGGAATATCCCGATCCGCTTGCGGGGGATGCGCATCCTGGTCATCGATTGCGACGAACGGATCCGCCGTTCCGCTCACGCTCTTCTTGAAAAAGAGGGCTGCCAGGTGGAAACCGCGGCGACGGGTCAGGAAGGGATTACGCTGGCCCGTGCCAGCCATTACGATGCGGTTCTGATGGCGATCCGGCATCCTGATATCGGGGGCACGGCTCTCTATCGCAGCCTTCGAGAACTTCAGCCCGATTGCCGAGTCATCCTCTGTCAAGGTTTCGAGTACGACGGCAGCCACACTCTGGTGAACGTCCGGCAAGACGGCTACTGGCTCCCGGTCCTTTATAAACCGTACCAACCGAATCAGCTTTTCAAGGCACTTACCTGTTCTCCTCCTTCTTCTCTCGATTGCCCCTCCCGTCAGCCTGAAGTTGTCCACACGTCCTGAAGAGACTCTTTCCGGTGCTCGATTTCTTGCTGTTCGTACTCGCCAGTCTTGGTCATGCCTGTTTGCTCGTGGCAATCGTGAACTTTACGTATTCACGACCGTACGATCGCTTCTTCCTGCGCGCGTTTCGCGCCTCAACGGGCCTTTTCATTTGGGGCGGGCCGATCGTTTTCTGGGCGATCTACGGCTTCTCCGTCACGGCGATTATCCAGGCGGCATTCGCCGATGGCTCGAATTGGCTGTTGGCGATCCATCTTGTGGCTTCCATGATCGTGTCGTGCGTCGTCCTTCCTCTCGTGACGATCGGCCGATTGCGACGGCGCTTGCCGCCCGGGGTTCATGTCGCGAAGTCGATTTTCAACGTCGTCGCTGAACTTGGCACCCCGCCTCTCGGCAACGGCAAGAAACTCTTCATGACCAAGATGCCGTTGAACGACATCTTCAATGTCGATTTCACCACGATCACGATCACGCGGCCCGATATCCCTCCCGCCTGGGACGGTTTGACGCTTTTGCAATTCAGCGACCTCCATTTTTATGGGACGCCTTCGCGCGAGTATTTTGAAAGCGTCATTCGGCGCAGCATGGCAGACGGTATTCCGGACCTGTTGCTGATCACGGGCGACATTGTTGATGGGGAAGAGTACTTGGCCTGGATGGAACCAATCCTCTCACCGCTCCGCTGGAACATCGGGGCGTTCGCGATTCTCGGCAACCACGACTGGTGGCAAGATTTCGACGCCGTTCGCGCCAACCTGCGGCGAATGGGAATGCACGTCGTCAGCCACGCCTGGGAGCAGATCGACATCCGGGGCGAAAAGATGACGATCATCGGCCACGAAGGGCCCTGGTTCCAACCGTCGCCCGCACCCGACATGAGCAAATGTCCCACGGAAGGGTTTCGCTTGTTGCTGAGCCACACGCCCGACAACATCAACTGGGCCAAGCGGAATAACATCTCCTTGATGCTCTCGGGCCACAACCACGGTGGGCAAGTCCGCATTCCGATTTTTGGCTCGATCTTCGTGCCGAGCAAGTTTTCACGTCGCTACGATGAAGGGGTCTTTTCCGAACCGCCGACGCTGTTGCACGTCAATCGGGGCCTGTCCGGGAAAGAGCCGTTGCGGATTCGTTGCCGGCCGCAGGTGACGCGGCTGATTTTGAAACGCGGTTGATTCTGGTCGCGTTAGCGCCCGCGCGGGTCTCCGTAAAACCTACGACCCGCGGCTAAACAGAATTCGGGTTTGAGCGTCAAATCCCTCTTGTCGTGAACCTCTCGATGGGTTATTTCTCCGAAGATGGCTAAACCGCGGTTACTCATCACGCTCGGCGACGTGGCCGGGATCGGTCCGGAAGTTGTCGTGCGTGCTTGGCCGGAACTGGTGGCTCTCTCGGAACCGACCGTGGTGGGCGATGCCGAGTGGGTGAAACGAAGCCTCGCTCTGATTGGTTCGAAGGCGAGTGTGCAATCGGTTGCGAATCCGGCGGAATCGCGGCCGAGCGTTTCGAATATCCCGTGCCTGAAAGCGACGGAGCAAAATCTCTCAGTCGTTGTGCCGGGAAAAATTTGTGCCGAGGCGGGTCGGGCGGCTTACGATTTTCTCTGCAAGGCCATCGACCTTAGCCTGGCGAAGGAAGCCGACGCGATTGTCACTGCCCCGTTGCACAAGGAAGGCCTGGCGGCGGCGGGACTGAAATATCCGGGGCATACTGAAATCCTCGCGGAGCGGACCGGGACCAAAGAGTTCGCGATGGTGCTTTACGGCGATGGCATCGCGGTGGCCCATGTCACCCTGCACATGGCACTCCGCGACGTTTTCAAACACCTGAGCACCGCGGCCGTTTTGGAAAAGATCCGGTTGCTGAATGTGCTCCTGCCAAAGTTGCTCGATCGCCCGGCGCGGATCGCGGCGGCGGCCTTGAATCCGCATAGCAGCGACGGCGGCTTGTTCGGTGACGAAGAAGCACGGATCATCGCCCCCGCGGTGGCGGCGGCCCGTGCCGAAGGAATCGATGCCTCGGGCCCTTGGCCGGCGGATACGCTGTTCGTTCGCGCCCACAAGGGCGAGTTCGACGGCATTGCCGCCATGTATCACGACGAAGGCCACATCGCCATGAAGCTGCGCTCGGGCTGGCGGTGTGTGAACATCAGTGCCGGTTTGCCCATCATTCGTACCAGTGTCGCCCATGGCACGGCTTACGACATTGCGGGCAAAGGGATTGCCGACGCGGCCAGCTTGATCGCCGCCGCCCAGGTTGCTGCCAAGCTTGCCCGTTGATTTTTTGATTGTCGAGGGACTGACCATGCGGACGACTCTCTACCTCATCCGTCACGCGGCCACGGAAGCGAATCTGGCTCATCCGCCGCGTTTGCAGGGGCGCAAAAACAATCCACCGCTCGCGAAGCTCGGCGTGCATCAGGCGGCGGCCACGCGGGACTTTCTGGCGATTCGCTCGATCGACGCCTGCTATACGTCCCCGCTGCTGCGTGCGATGCAGACCGCGACCATCATCGCCGAACCGCACGGCCTGCACGGGGTACTGCAGCTTCGTCTTCAGCCCGCTATCTCGATGCCGAGAACTATCATCGCTTCATGAGCGATCCGTCCGAGAACGGCTATCCACATGGGGAAAACTTCGGCCAGGTCGCGGTCCGTGCGACCGCCGCTATCGGCGAGATATTGGATCAGAACGCAGGCCGCACGATCGTGATCGTTTCACATCATATCGTCAATCGCACCTATCTGGCGACACTGCTGGGCATCGGCGTTGGCAAGGCACGCACCGTGTCCCTGGAGAATTGTGGAATCTCGGTGATTGTCCGCGAAGGGGACAAGACGGCGGTGAACACGCTTAACGCGTCGTTCCACTTGCAAGGGCTCGCGGCCTAAGGGTATTCGTAGGACGGCCTTCCCAGGCCATCTTTCTTATTTCGACACCTTCTGCGGCCCTCCGTAATACGGATACTTATCAAACCTCTCCGCCCCACCGACCACGCGTGGGTCAGCGGTCGCTCGTAATTCTCCGATCAACTGCTCGGCCAATTTTTTCTTCACTTCGGCGTATTCTGGCTTCGCGGCGACGTTCACCAACTGGTCGGGATCTTTCGATAGATCGTAGAGTTCTTCCTCGGGCCGCTTGGCGAAGGCGAGGTCGAAGTACTTCTTCACGGCGGGGTCGTCGCGATGATCCATCAAGAACGTCTTGGTCGGTCCGTTATCGGTGTCGGCGAATGAGTTGCCGATCTGGGCCTTGTCCGCGTCGGGAATGCCCACGGGCCAGAGGTCGGGGCGGAAATTGCGGATGTAGAGAAACTCCTTGTTTCGCAGAGCCCGCGACGGATAGCCGCTCAGATTATCTTTCTCTTGCGATGGCACATGGCGTTCCTTGCCGTAGATGACATGATCTCGTTTCGGATCGATCCAACCCGACTTTTCCGATTTCAGT
The DNA here is from genome assembly GCA_021413475.1 of Planctomycetota bacterium. Classification (GTDB taxonomy): domain Bacteria; phylum Planctomycetota; class Planctomycetia; order Gemmatales; family Gemmataceae; genus JAIOQJ01. The sequence goes on from JAIOQJ010000211.1 coordinate 5,581, forward strand.
AAGTTCATCAGGCTGCGGCCGGTCATCTCGGCGAGCGGCTTTTCGCCCGCCGCTTCAAGGAACGTGGGAGCCAGATCGGTGAGGCTGACAAAATCGTCGATCGCTCGGCCGGTTTTGAACATGTCACCCCAGCGGAACACAAGCGGCACCTGCGCGCCCAAATCGTAGAGGTTACTTTTGCCGCGCGGGAATGGCATGCCGTGGTCGCCGGTGATGACGATGATGGTGTTGCTGAGTTCTCCCGCGTCCTCGATCAACTTGATCGCCTCGCCGACTTCGCGGTCGAAGCGTTGCACTTCCCAATAGTAGTCGGCCACGTCGGTGCGGACGGTTTCATGGTCGGGAAAGCAACCCGGCAGTTTGATCTTCTTCAGGTCCATGCCGCTCTTCACACCGGATTGCCAATCGTAGGGGCGATGCGGATCGGACGAGCCGAACCAGAAACAGAACGGTTTATCCTTCGCCCGTTTCTTGTAGAACTCTGCGAAATTCGGCGAGGTCGGGCCGGCGGGATCGCCCTTGCGGCCTCCGACGGCGATTTTGCCGGGCCCCCACGCTTTGCGGCTATGGCCGATTTGGTATCCCGCGTCGCCGAGAATTTCGGAGTACGAGCGGAATTTCGTTTGCAGCGTGCTGTGCAGATTGGCGGCCTCTTCCAATCGCCAGTGATACTGGCCCGTCATCAACGCTGAACGCGACGGCGTGCAGGAAGGAGACGAAACATACGCATGGTTGAAGAGTACCCCTTCGCGTGCCATGCGGTCGAACGTGGGTGTTTTCACCACGGGATCGCCATAGACTCCCGCGTGCGGATAGCCCCAATCGTCGGCGATGGCGAAGAAGATATTCGGCTTATCGGCGGAGATGGCCGGGAATGTGATGAAGCTCAAGGTGATGGTGAAAATGATGCGTAAGTTCATGTTCGCTACTCGTGAGAGAGGTGGATTCAGGCAGTTGTTTTATGGAGATGGGATGGGTTTGATGGAATCATCTGCAATCATAAAGATTGTGGGTAGAGCTCGAAAATATCGCCCGTCGTTGGTCGTATTGCCGAACGCAACGCAGGAATTCCCTTGCCAATGAAGCGGTTTTACCATTTCTTAGCACCATCAGAAAATCGCGGCGAATAAAACAATTCGGTATCCGTTCCGCGCTACAGTTCAGCAAGATTGAATTTTCGAACAAAACGTTCCGATTTTTCTTAGGAGTCATTCCATGACTCGGAACAGCCGTATCGATTTTCTGCATCCCACGTCGAATCGTCGTTTCTTGAAGGAGGGGAAGAACATGTTCAACAAGACAACCTGGCTATGCGGCCTCTTCATGGTGGGAGGTGCGTTGCTTGGCTTTGCGGCCGCCTCGGGCAGGCTGCAACCGTCGCAGCAAATCGTCGCCGCTCCCGATGGGACGGCGGCTCCACGGAATCTTGAGCGCGGTGAGAGTTGTTGCGCGGAAGGCAATGCTCGCCTTCTGGCCATGGCCGACCCGGTTAAAGCCGCCGCCAATCAGACGCCCGCAGGCAAGGGCGGCAAGAAACCGAACATTGTCGTGATCATGGGTGACGACATCGGCTGGTTCAACATTGGTGCCTATCATCGGGGCATCATGGCTGGAAAGACGCCGAACCTCGATAAGCTCGCCAAAGAAGGAATGCTCTTCACCGACTACTACGCCGAGGCAAGCTGCACGGCAGGCCGCGCGGCATTCATCACGGGCGAGTTGCCGATCCGCACCGGCATGACCACGGTCGGCCAGGCAGGTGCCAAGCTCGGCCTACCGGCCGAAGCCTGTACGATCGCCACCGCGCTGAAGGACATGGGTTACGCCACGGGCCAGTTCGGCAAGAACCACCTCGGCGACCTCAACGAGTACCTGCCCACCGTCCACGGTTTCGACGAATTCTTCGGCTACTTGTATCATCTCGACGCGATGGAAGACCCGGCACACCCCAACTATCCACAGGAACTGTTGAACCGGGTCGGCCCGCGCAACATGGTTCATTCTTGGGCCACCGACAAGGACGACGCGACAGTGATGCCGCGCTGGGGCAAGATCGGCAAGCAGAAGATCGAAGACGCGGGTACGCTCTATCCCAAGCGGATGGAAACCGTGGACGACGAAATCCGCGATCTTGCGTTGAAGTTCATCGAAAAAGCCAAAGCGGATGACAAGCCGTTTTTCCTCTGGCTGAACCCGACTCGCATGCACGTTGTCACTCATCTTTCCGAGAAGTACAAAAAGCTGCGAAATTCGAAGAACGGCTGGTCCCTTCAGGAAGCCGGCATGGCGCAGCTCGACGACGATATCGGACTGGTGATGCAAAAGCTTAAGGATATGGGTGTAGACGAAAACACCATCGTTATCTTCACCACGGACAACGGCACAGAGACGTTCACATGGCCGGATGGCGGCAACACCCCCTTCAAAGGACAAAAAGGCACGATCTATGAAGGCGGCTTCCGCGCCCCGGCGATGATTCGCTGGCCCGGTCATGTGCCCGCGGGCGTGGTCGAAAACGGGATCATTTCCGGCCTCGACTGGTTCCCGACACTCGTCGCCGCCGCCGGCAATCCAAATATCAAGGAGGAACTGCTTAAGGGGAAGAAGATCGGCGACAAGATGTATAAGAACCACCTCGACAGTTACAACCAGATGGACTTGATCACCGGCAAGGGGCCATCCAAGCGGAACGAGATCTTCTACTTTGGCGAAAGCACCCTCGGCGCGGTGCGAATTGGCGATTACAAGTATCGTTTCATCGAGCAACCCAACGGCTGGCTCGGCGGTAAAGTCCATGTGGACGCGCCGACGATTACGAATCTGCGCCTCGATCCCTTCGAACGCTTGGGGAATCCCGCCAACGGAACACTGGACGGCGCGCAGGGATACTTCCAACAGTGGTTCATGTACGAGTTCTGGCGCTTCGTGTTCGTGCAGGAGGAAGTGGCCAAGCTGGCCATGACGGCCATCGAGTATCCGCCCATGCAAAAGGGGGCGAGCTTTAACCTCGACGCCGTGAAGGCAAAGATCGAGGAAGCGATCAAGGCACGTCAAGGCAAGTAGCGTGTAAATCGAAGACGAGCGTCCCCATTTGGGGACGCTCGCTGCTTTTTGAGCACCATTTGCGCAATTTACCGAGTCGAACTTTGGAGAATTCGTCAGCGATTTGATTTTCGTGACTGGACCATGCATTTCACGCTCGGTATTTTTTCGGCCCTCATTGAATGTGGATTCATACATTGAAACGTCGAATGGGTATGAATGGACTTCGCAAAACTACCTACGAAAAGGAAAAAACGAATGAGTCGATTTCTTCTGTCCGTCGTGACCCTACTTGGATTCGTGAGTTTCGGGTTCGCACAAAAGTCCGATTCCGATCAATTGCAAGGCACCTGGCAAATCACCGCGATGATGGATGATGGAACCCTGGTGCCCGACGACCAAGTCGGAAGCCGATTCGCCCAGGATGGCCGACTCACCATCAGCGGGCAGACGATCAAATTCATGATTCCTGGCACACTACTAGATAGAACGCTCCACTTTGTTATCGATGAGAAGGCGTCCCCAAAAACCCTCGATCTCGGAGGTGCTAAGAAAACGGG
>JAIOQJ010000504.1 GCA_021413475.1 Planctomycetota bacterium
GCGGCCGGAGTTAACCTAGCTACATCCTCCGGCCGCTCACGCGAGCCGGCTCGCCAATTCTACGACGAACTCACCCCATCACCGCTTTGATCGGCGTACCGCCGTTCACGATCGGCACCATCTGCCCCGACGGTGTGGCGTATTGCTTGTGCGGGTCGATGCCCAACAGAGAATAAATCGTGCAGGCGAAATCGGCGGGCGAATGGCTCTTATCGGTCACGAACGCCCCATCGCGGTCGGTGGTGCCATAGACCAGTCCCGCGGGGGTGCCGCCGCCGGCGAGCATGATGCTCATGGCCTGGGCCCAGTGGTCGCGGCCCGCTTGGACGTTGATTTTGGGCGTACGGCCGAATTCGCCGAACATCATCACCAGCGTCGAGTCGAGCAGGCCGCGGTCGGAAAGGTCCTGAATCAAGGCACTGACGGACTGATCGACGATAGGCAGATTGGTCCGCAATCGCTTGAAGTTATCCGCGTGCGTGTCCCAGCCGACCGGTTCGTTGATGGTGACAAAGCGAACGTCGGCTTCGATCAAGCGGCGGGCCAGCAACAAGCGTTGGCCGAGCTTGGTTCGCCCGTAGCGATCCCGCAGTTTTTCCGGCTCCTCCTGAATCTGGAAGGCCTTGTTGGTGCGCGGAGAGAGGATGATCTCGTGCGCATCCCGGTAGTTCTTGTCGATGCTGCGCAACAGATCGGGCCGTTCGACCAGTTCGCCGAATGACTTTTCCGAGTCGCGAAGCAGGGCCTTGCGGCGGTCGAAGCGTTCGCGATCGATTCCTTCCGGCAGTGTCATGGCCCGGACCTGGAAACTCTTGTCGTTCGGGTCGCTCTGCAAGGCGAACGATTGGAAGGCCGAGCCGAGGAAGCCGGCCCCGGGGCCTTCGCTCGGTTCTGACGGGATCGCCACAGCGGTGGGTAGTCCCAGAACCTCGGGCGTCTCCTTTTTGACGACGGCCGACCAACTCGGGAACTTCATCGACTGGCTAGGCGGATTGCCGCTGCCGAGCATGAACATGCTCGCGGGATTGTGATCGGGGATGTGATGGTTCACTCCACGGACTATGCACAATTTCTTCACCTGCTGGGCCAGAAGCGGCATCAATTCGCAAACCGTGTAACCCGGCATCGCGGTCTGAATCGGCTTGAATTCGCCGCGCATCGAGTCCGGCGCCTCGGGCTTCATGTCCCAAGTATCTTGATGCGGCGGCCCACCCTGCTGCCAGATGAAGATCACATTCTTGACGCGCGGCGTCTCCTTGCCCGACGCCTTGGCCGCCTGCTCGGCCTTCAGAATCGCGGGCAACGAGAGCGAGGAGAGGCCCACCGCGCCGAGACGCAGCACATCGCGCCGAGTGAAGCCGTTGCAGCCTGATTGGAACATGCGAAATCTCCTCAAACGTTAATTTCGGATGGGCGGATCAAAGCGGAGGCCTGTTTCGGCAGTGAGAACGAATGGATTAAACCAATTCGTTATCGGCCGAGTTGCAAACCAAGGCAATAATTCGTCTCGGACCCAATCCCGAATATTGTCGAAGCAGCGTACGTGGCTTTCCGTATCACGATGAAAGCGGAATGCATACCGCTTTCGCCCAGGAGTGTTCGGACACTCGTAGTCCAATGTCCTGGGTCCATCCGCGACGCGCTCGCCAGATACCGTCTCCCAATGATTCCACATTCGATAACGCGTATCGAACGTTGGCACGTCAATTGACAAAATAAGGCGAGCACCATCGCGATCAACAAAATCGAAACGCCCGCCAGTGCGTCCGCCAGCGATCCGTTCGAAACCTTCGGAAACAAGCCAGGGCGTCACCATTGCCATGATGCTCTGTTTGGCTCGCGTTTTGTCTTTGCCAGTGAGAGGCATATCGATTGCCCAATCGCTTAGTGCGTCACCAAAAACTCTTGCCGATTCAACAGCGACCAGAACAGATCCTCAAACCCTTCCGTTCGCGATTTCGATTCTTTCATATGGCTGGCCGAACGGTCGCGTTCCGCTTGAGTGGGCATGCGGCTAAGCGTGATCAGGTAGATCTCATCGAGCAACTTGCCATCGTCGGTCTCTTTCGCCAGTAACTTGGCCAGCTTTCCGTCTTTATTCGTCACCTTCGAAATCAGGGCCTGGTCGTTATAGAAGTAGAGCGACTGACTCAGGTTCGGCATTTCACCGCGCTCGCAATCGCAGCTTTGCGTCCGCTGGGGCTTATCGAAGATCTTGAGCAGATAGCTGTCAGCCCCGCCTGGTCGGCTCAGGGGGAATTCGATCGAACGTTCCGGTTTGCGATTCGGATCGCCGCTATAAACGGGTGCAAGCACCACTGGCGTGCCGGTTGATTGGGCCACGGCATCGAGCACTTGCTCGGCAGTCATTCGCCGCAATACTCGGTGCGAGTAGTTACGTTCGTCCTTGGCGTTCGAGGCATTGGTCACCCAACTTCGCTGATACGCAGCCGTGTTCATGATCCGGCGGTGCAGATGGCGAAGATCGTACTTGTGAGCGACGAAATCCTTCACCAGTTCATCGAGCACGCCCGGATGCGACGGCGGATAAGCGGCGGAGAGTGAATCGACCGGATCGATCAGGCCGCGGCCAAAGTAGTTGGCCCACACACGATTGACGATCGCCCGCGCGAAGTACGGATTGTTTGGCCCGGCCATCCACTTGAAGATCTCAGCACGCGGGTCAGTGCCCGGCTTGATGTCGATCGGGTCGCCGCCCAGCACGCGCGGCACGACCGACTTCCCTTCCATCGCGGCCATGAAATGCGGCAGCGATTGCTCGGTGACGTGGATGCCGACGATCGTGATTTTCTTCTTCGCAAGAGCAGGATCTACACCGCGATTAATGAACGAGAATGCCGCCGTGAAGCCGAGGAAATCCTCCTGCGACCAGCGATCGTGCGGATGCTTATGGCACTCGGCACATTCAAGCCGAACTCCCAGAAACGCGGTGGCGGCGTGCATGGCCATCGGCAGCGGATCGAGCTTGCCCTTATCGGCACCCGCTTGCACGCGGAATTTGTTGTTGTCGAAGAAGACATCGAGGCTATTCCGCAGTGCGTAACCGGATTTCCAGGGCGTTTTCATGTCCGTAATCGGTTCGCTATCGACTTTCTTTTTGCGGTCCTCTGCCAGCTTTTTCGTGTAGGCGGCCAGTTCTTCCTCGGTGCGGCCGTCCGCTGCCGTGGCAGTGAGGACATTCTGCACGATCTTGTCCCACGGCCAGTTCGCTTCCAACTTGTTGCGATACCAGTCGTGAGCGTTGCAGACGGCCCGGTCGTAGAGAACGCGATTGTCCATCCCCGTGATGTCGCAGAGCTTGGTGGCCCACACGGCCGAATGCAACGGATGCTTCAGAAGTTCATCGATCAGTTGGGCCCGCTTGTCCGGCGACTTGTCGGCGAGGAACTTGCGAACTTCCTCGGCAGTCGGAAGCTGACCGATCACATCGAGATGCACGCGGCGGACGAACGTGTTATCGTCGCAGCGGTCGGAAGGGATGATGTTCAAGGCGCTGAGCTTGTCGTTGATTTGACGGTCGATGGCATCCGCATGCTTCTCATCGGGAAAGCGGACACCGTCCGGCAACTTCTGCGGGACCAAGGCGATCGTAAAGCCGATCTGCCCCGCGTAGTGAGCGAGAATGTGGGAATCGCCGCTCCGCTTAGCGGTCACTCGGCCCGTTTCATCAACCTCGGCGATCGTGGCGTCATAGGCTTCGAAGCGAGCGAAGCGCGTGACATCACGCGATGAACCATCCAGGAACTTGGCGATCACTTTCAACGACGTCGGCGAAGCACCTGGTAGTAAAGTGAAGGTCGGAGGCTCGACGTTGACCGAGACGACTTTCCCCTCGCTCTCGGGCCTATAATTGCCGCCGGCCGCAATCCATTGGCGAATCAGGCGGTATTCATCGCTATCGACATTCAGTTTCACGCCGCCGCCGTGAAGCACCCGGCCGGTCGGTTTCAGCAGCAACAAGCTCTCATCCGGATTCTGCGTATTGAGCCGACGGCCCAGCCCGCCTCGAACTTCGCGGAAATCAGCAACCGGATCGGAAGCGAACAACGACAGGCGGAACGATCCCTTCCCGGAAAACGAACCGTGGCACGCCCCGACGCTGCACCCCAGCTTGTAAAAGACAGGGACAACCTCTTTGCTGAAGTTCGGCGTGTCGGCACGCGCGACATTCGCGGCGCAACTAGCCACCACGGCTACCAGAAGGAGAAGGGGTCTTGAACACATCATGGACACCCAATGGAAAAGCGTTTGAATGCAATTGGCAGGAGTGGACGAGGGTAAATCGAAATCGACCGGCAGGAGTTCTCTATCAGTATACCAGCGCGAATTGCATGGACAACCACAATTCACACGGGCGCACTCCCTGATTCATCGGCAATCTTTCCCAGGTCCGTCATCGGAAAATGGGTCCAGTCGTATCAGTGCTACCCTTAAGTAGCTCCGTTGGCATCGCGGGGCCCATGCGATCTGGACAGGGTTGTCCCATTCATTCACAAATTTGCCTAACTGATTAGTGCTTCCGCGAGGCTTCTTCCGATTCGGTTCGCAGAGAACCATCTCAGCATTTCAAAACATGCCCGCCAAACAAAAATACCCGCGAGCAAGCTCGCGGGTATTCGGTGAATTCAATACGAATCATCCAAGCAATTCGGTAACAGGTTGGCGGTCATCGAGGATGTACATCGGACGTCCGCTGCCGTTCGGGAAGGTGATCGAGGGATCGATTCCCATGGCCTGGTAGATGGTCGAGAGCAGGTGCGGGACCTTATAGGGCCGATCCTTCGGATACTCGCCGCGAGCCGAGCTAGAACCGATCGCTTGACCCATCTTGAGGCCGCCGCCCGCGATCATGGCGGACATGACCGGCGACCAGTGATCGCGGCCCGCATCGCTCATGTTGATCTTCGGAGTACGGCCGAACTCGCCCCAGCAAACGGTAATGACATCGTCTTCCATGCCACGATCGTGAAGATCCTGGATCATGTTGGCGATGCCGCGATCGAGTTCCGGCAGTTGCTTCTTCAGAGTTTTGAAGTTCGCCGAGTGGGTGTCCCATCCACCGTAAGAGAGAGTCACGCAGCCGACGCCAGCTTCCACTAGCCGACGAGCGCGGAGGAAACCTTCGAGGCCGTTCTTGTAACGGTCGAGCGTTCGCGGTTCTTCGCGGGTCAGGTCAAGGGCTTTACGCACCGTGCCGGACGAGATCATATCGAATGCACGGCCGGTGAAAGCGTCCATCCCCTTCATCGTCGTGCCGGTGTCCACATCGCGACGAGCCGAGTCGAAAGCGCCGAGCAACGTCTTGCGTTCCTCGAGCCGTTCCGTCGTGCTGCGCAAACGCAGATTTTCGATGCCAGGACCTTCCGGGGTGAACGGGCGGTGAGCAATGCCGAGGTAGCCAGGTTCGGTGCCCATGCTCATGCCGCGAAGGCTAACGAACGGCGGGATGTCGTTATTCCCTTCCGCCGAGCGGAGCTTGGAGACGACCGAGCCGAACGACGGGTGCTGCATCTGACGATTCGAGTTTTCGCTGTAGCCGGTCATGACGCTCGAGTCGGAATGTTCATCGACCGAGATCAAGGAGCGAACGACGGCGAGCTTGTCCCACATGCGAGCCTGCATCGGGAAGTGTTCGCTGATCTGAACGCCGGGAACGTTGGTCTGAATCGGCTTGAACTCACCGCGGAATTCGGCGGGAGCTTCCGGCTTGAGGTCGTACATGTCCATGTGCGACGGGCCGCCGGGGAGGTAGATCATGATGGCCGCTTTTTTGCGGGTCGGCTTGATCTCGCCCGATTGGGTTGCGTCAACTCGGCTGGCCGCTTGTAGGCGGAGCATGTCGGCCAACGTGAGGCCGGCCCCGAAAGCGCCAATGCTCAGAAAGTTACGACGGCTCAAGCCATCGCAAAAACGCTGAGACTTTCCCTGAAATGTGAACATGAGGTGGGATCCTTTAGAAGGAATGTAGTGGAGGCAGGAAACACCGGCAGTAGTTGCAAATATAATCGGACGTTCGCACTAGAGCAATCGAAAAAGAATTAAGATTTTGGAACTAGTGGCGATTTGTCTACCTTTTCGTTCAAACGGCGAGCTGGGAAATCCCGTGAAGCCGCGACGCGGAGCGGAGCGATTTTGCCCGATCATCAACAATCAACGTGGTCAAAATCGCTCCGCTGCGGAAACCCTTCGCGTCGCGGCTTCACAGCACCATCGCGAAGCATAAGATTAAACTAGGTAAATCAGCCGCGTCTCCGACGTTAGGATCAATCCAGTGCCAACCTCTCCCCACTTCCCCACCCTTTACCAGATCAACACTCGCGTGATATTACGCGAACTTTCGAAGAATCCGAAACGCGTCGTCACGCTCGACGACATCAACGATGAATTTCTCGATTCGCTGGCGTTTCTGGGCTTCGACTGGCTGTGGCCGCTCGGCGTCTGGCAAACCGGCGACGCGGCACGCACCGTCTCGCGCACGATTCCAGAGTGGCGTGAAGGTTACAAGCACGCCCTGCCTGATCTGACGGACGACGACATCAGCGGCTCGCCGTTCGCGATCAAGAACTACACGACGCATACCGACTTCGGCGGCGATCCGGCCCTTGCACGTTTCCGCGAACGGCTCAAGCAACGCGGCATGAAGATGCTCCTCGATTTCGTGCCGAATCACACCGCGCCGGATCATCCGTGGGTCTTCGAACATCCAGAATACTACATCGCCGGAAACTCCGACGACTTGGCCCGCGAACCTTACAACTACCTGCCCGTCGAAACGAAGGCCGGCCCGCGCATTCTCGCTCACGGCCGCGATCCGTACTTTCCGGGCTGGCGCGACACCCTGCAACTCAACTATCGTTCGCAGGGTTTGCGACAGGCAATGATCGCGGAGATCATCAAGATTGCCGAGCGTTGCGACGGCATCCGCTGCGATATGGCGATGCTCCTTCTGCCCGACGTGATTCAACGCACCTGGGGCGATCGCTCGAAGCCATCCGACGGTTCCGCCCCCGTCGATGCGCCGTTCTGGGTCGAAGCCGTAGCCCGCGTCCGCGCAGTTCGGCCGGACTTCATCTTCATGGCCGAGGTTTACTGGGATCGCGAGTACGATCTGCAACAACAGGGTTTCGATTACACTTACGACAAACGACTCTACGATCGACTGCACGCAATCGCCCCGCAAGAAGTACGGGGCCATCTCTTCGCTGACCCGGAGTTCCAGCGGAAGTCGGTTCGTTTTCTGGAAAACCACGACGAGCCGCGAGCCGCGGCCGTGTTTCCCGTGCCGGTTCACCGCGCCGCGGCGGTCATCGCGTTTCTGGTTCCGGGCATGCGTTTCCTTCACGAAGGGGAATTCGAAGGCCGTAAGCAGCACGTCTCGATGCACTTGAGCCGTCGGCCGATTGAAACGGCCGATACCGAGATTCGTGCGTTCTATTTGAAATTGCTGGGGGTTTTGAAACTCGATACCGTTCGGAACGGTTCGTGGCAGCTTCTCGATTGTCATCAGACCTGGGAAGGGAATACCACCGCGTCGCGCTTCCTGGCATTCGGCTGGCGTGGAACCGACGGCAAGCGTCTACTCGTTGTCGTGAATTACGGGCCCGGACAAAGCCAGTGCTTCGTCCCCCTGCCCTGGCCCGAGATTTCCGGCAAGAAATTGGTGTTGAGCGACAAACTAAGCGAAGCGGTCTACGACCGCGACGGCACCGAATTGTGCCAGTTCGGGCTATTCCTCGACATGCCGGCGTGGGGGTATCATGTGTTTGAAGTACGCGTGAAGTAAAGGCCGCTTGCGGCATCGCGCTCGCTTTCACGAACGGAAAGCTCGCGATCGCGAGAGCGAGCGCTAAGCCGCAAGCGGCTATTTCTTCCCCGCCATCACCCGATAACTCACCGCCGCCTCGCGGAGCACCTTCGGCTTATCCTTGTTCTCCAGCAAATCGATTAGCACATTCCGGCAGGCGATCCGACTCAAGTAAGTATCCACCCACTCGGCCGGCGAGAGTTTCACGCGGCGGGGTTGTTCGAAGACGATTTCGACCGCGCCGTCGAAACGCGTCAGGCGAACCGCGGTCACACCTTCGAACCAGATCTCACTCGCCGGCTTCCAGGCATCGCCAATTCGAAACTCGATCGCGGTGGGAGTCGCTTTCGGTTGCATCTGCGTATCGCGCAGGAACACGGGGATCGTTTCGTAAAGCTCGGCAATCGTGTCCTGGCCCGTTGAACGAAGCGTCGATTCGACCTTGATCGAGCCCTCTTCGAACGTGAAGGCCCGAGCATATTCGAGCCGGCCGACCAGGACCTTTTTCTGATCGAGCATCGCGGCCGGGATCACACCGCTCACGCGGATGGTTCCTCGTTCTTTCTCCAGTTGATTGAGGACGGCCGGCTGGCGAATCCGCGCGGTAGTGAAGACTTTGCCATCGGGCTTCGTTCCCGAGATGGCGTGAATCGCCCATTGCCGCCACTCTTCGATCAGGTCGAAGTTCTTATCCCGAGTCATGCCGCCACGCCGGCCGAGGATCACCGAACCGGTCGCCGGAGTCCAAAAACTGGAAAGCTGGCCGCCACCAAAACCCGCGAAACTGCTGAAGGTGTGGTCACTCTCCGGCTCGCCGCCGACCGGACCGGTATGCAGGATGGCCCGATAGGTCGGCTGCTTGGCGGCCACGAAATCGTTGTCGAACGCGCGGAGGAACGTTGCCTCGCGGTCCCACGGCGACTTTAAGAACGGCGACACTTCCTTTTCCAATTTCAAACGCTGAGCGTACGCGTCCTTTGGGCAGAAATCGTAGGCGTAGTTCACCGAGAGCGGGAAGTTGTACGAGAGCCATTGCCGATATTTCCAGGGATTGGACGTCAGTTGGTCGCTCTTGAAGAACTCCTTCTTGGCGACATTCACGGGATTCTCGTTCAACTGTGCCTGGCAGGCCCGCGCGCGGTTGGCACCCGCGTTGAGAAGTTCCTCGGTCGTCGGCATCTTCGCAAGATGGGCCGCTTCCGGGGTGACAAGCGACGCCGCCAGTTCGCGGAAATTATCCCAGGCCCATTGGTCGCGGCTGGCGTCGAAGCCGGTGCGAGCGTTGAAATGACACGGGCCGAACAGCTTGCCATCGGGATCGGGAAGGTAAAGGTGGCCACGGAGACGATAAGCGCGATCGAGGGCCTCCTTCGCAAAGGGCCAATTGGAAGCCAGGGCCGCCCAAGTCGTGAAGATGTGGGCGGTCCCCGCGTAGCCCACGTCGATGCCGCCATGTTCGATGTAGTATCCCGCCTTGCTGAAGAAGCGATGCTCGGTAAACATCTTGCGGGCGACCGCTTCGACTTCTTTGGTGAAGGCCGGATCCGCCAGAATCTGGCTCAAGTACCAGAGCGAAACCGGGGCGACCAGATCGATCTCCGGCTCCTGGGCTCTTGTGCCCCAATCGAGCAAACGCCGGCCCATCTTGCGCAGGCCTGCTTCGTACGCCTTGCGGGCTTCCTCCGGCAGAACGTCCTTCACGCTAAGATAGGGATAGGTCAAGCGAATCATGTACGCGGATAGCGAATCGAAGCGGTTGCCGCCCTCTTCCGGGGCGTTCTCCAGTTGATCGTCAAGCATCGTCAGATGGATGCACATGACCGTGAACGCACGCAGTTTCATGGCCCGCGACTTGTGATACGGATTCCCGGGATAGTCCCAGCCGGTCAACCAGACGATTCCTTCGGGCCATGCGGGCGGCATCATCACGCCTTCTGGCTTTTCGATTTCTTTCAAGGTGAAGAGTTTGGCGGGCGCATTCACGGACGGGTAGCCGCGTTTGGTCCCGATCAACGGCTGAATGGACTTGGACAACAGCCAATGACGGAACTGAAGTTCCTGGTCCGGCGGGTCGGCCACGGGATTGAACTTTTCGGTGACGCCGTGATCGTAGTCCTTCTCGGTCAACGATCCGAGATAGTTGCGAAGCGTTTTCTGAAACGCATGATCTTCTGGCAACTTCGTCACAAGGCGAGCCGGCTGCTTAGGCGGATCGGCGGCGTTGAGGGGTGAGAGAAAAATAACGCCCAGCAGAAGTGGAAGGATGGCGAGGAAGTTCTTCATGGCTCTATCTCAAGGAAACGATCATTTCAGGAAACGAAAAAAGAGTTTAGCAGAGGGACGCGGCCGGTGCATTCAGAAAGTACCCGACATAGTCATGAGGCCGCAACCAAAACAAGAATTGAACCACAGAGGCACAGAGAGCACAGTGAAAGCCGAGCATTGCCAAGTTCTTCTCAGTGTTCTCTTTCTTGATTATTTTGCGATAGTCGCGAGGATTTTAACCGTTCGTAGTGTTGTTGAATCTCGAACTCCATCGTTTCAAGTCTTATCCGTGTTTGATCCATGTCCCATCCGTGGCGAAAATTTCGCCGCTTGCGTTCCCCAGCTCGGCGTCGTACCATCGGCGGAATAGTAAGCTAAACATCGCCGAACTCTTTTCGTAATCTGGAGCCGAGGATTCCCATGCGTTTCACTCTCTGCTGTCTCTCGTTATTTTTGCTGGCGGTATCGCCGGTCATGGCCGCGACGCCTGCGGGGCTCGACATTCATTTCATCGATACCGAAGGGGGCGCGGCCACGTTGATTGTCACGCCCGCCGGGGAATCGATCCTCATCGATTGCGGCAATCCCGGCAGCCGCGATGCCGAGCGCATCCACAAGGTGACCGAGAAGGCTGGCCTCAAGAAGATCGATCATCTCGTCATCACCCACTGGCACGGCGACCACTACGGCGGCGTCGATCGACTCACCAAGCTGATTCCGGTGAGCAACTTTTACGACCACGGAATCAACGAAGAGATTCCTGAAGTGAAACAAGCCAAGGCGATGATCCAGGCCTACAAGGACTCTTCGGCGGGAAAATCAAAGACGCTGAAGCCCGGGGACGAAATTAAGCTCGTGCAGACCGAAGGCAAGCCGCCGTTGTCGCTACGTTGCATTTGCGGCGACGGCAAAGTGATCGCCGACAAGCCGAACGCCCCGGAGAATCCGATCGCCAAGGACCACAAGGCGAAGCCCGAGGACAAATCCGATAACGCCCGCAGTTTGGGGTTTGTTCTGAGCTACGGCGACTTTCGCTTCCTTGACCTGGGCGATCTGACCTGGAATATCGAGCATCTCCTTGTCTCCCCCAGCGACAAGATCGGTCTGATCGAAGTGTATCAGGCCACGCACCACGGCCTGGAAGTGAGCAACAATCCCGTGCTGATCAACACGGTCAAACCGCGCGTGGCCATCTTCAACAACGGACCGCGCAAAGGTGCCCACCCGAGCGTGATCGGCACGCTCCGCCGGGTCGAAGGAATACAGGCAATTTATCAGGTACACAAGAACATCGGCGCGACGGACGCCGAGAACACCGACGCCGACTTCATCGCCAACAAAAGCGACAAATGCGAAGGGGAATCGATCCACCTGGCAACGGCCGCGGATGGGAAGACGTATTCCGTGACGGTTGGCGGCGGGAAGGCGAAGGAGTATAAGACGCGCGGGGTAAAGTAACAACGCCACTCGCCCCGAGCCCGAAGCGCTAGCAAGGGAGAACGTTCTCCCTTGCTAGCGCTTCGGGCTCGGACGGAACGCCGCGCCGGACAAAGGGATCACCCATGATGACCATCCCCAGAATAATCTGTGTGATCGCACTCGGCGGGATGGGTTGGCGCGTGCCGAAGAAGTTTGAAGTTTTGTTCAACGATCTTCCCGTTGTTCGTGATCGTGTCCCCCCAACGCAATTGCCTCCGAGTTGGAAGCCTCCGGACAGAACACCAGGGCTGCAAGGATCTGAAGGTATTTCCTATAGATTGAATCGGGAGCAGTCAGGTAGATCGGCTTTCACTTTAATCGTTCCGCCGGGGCCGCAGATTCTGAAGGTACGCTACCCTGCCGACCCGTTGAAATATTGGGGGAGCGAACCCACCGTTAAATGGCAGTTCGCTTACGTCCTGACCCCAGCCCGTTCGTGGACGGTATTTGGCGGGTTGAATGTGACCATCCATGTACCGGAGGACTGGAACGTCGCATGTTCGCCGGAAATGACGCGCGAGGGAAGTGTCTTTAAAGGAAGTTTCGTGAAGCCGCCAGCCGACGCTATTGCATTGACTCTTCAAGCACCGAAAGGCGACTACGATCAATTTGCTGCGAGCGCTGGGGCACTCTGGTACTCGACGATCGTCGGTGCCGCCATTTTGTGTTGGTGGGGCGGCCGTATTCGGGGGCGAGCTAATGCACGAATCGAAAAGGAAACGGGGCGCAAAAGGAATGTTTGGCCCGCCGCGTTAGGCCTGTCATTGTTTGCCGGTATCATGGTCTTTTCGATGGGCATTCTGGCGGAATTTGGTCCCCGTCAAACACTTCCCAGAAGTCAGGCGAACTTTTCACAATACGACATAAATTGGACTCGGAACAAGGCCATTCTAGTCACCATTATTGTCGTCCCAATCGCCTTTACGATCTGTCAATACATGGCGGTGAACATTCATCGAGAGGCCATTGACGAATGGAATTGGAAAAAACGTCCAGGAAGGATTTAAAAACAACCGACCCCCCCGGCCCCCTTCCCTCAGAGGAGGGAAGGGGGAGGAAGACAAGTGCTTGCTCCCCCTTCCCTCTTCGGGAAGGGGGCCGGGGGGGTTAGGTTCT
>JAIOQJ010000505.1 GCA_021413475.1 Planctomycetota bacterium
TTTCCGTACACAAAGCGCTACATTTTGTGACATCGACGCTGGAACGAGCGAGCGAGTCATGGTCGAGTTTTTTCAAAAATCGTGCCATTTCGTGCCATTTCGTGCCACTTATGAGAATTGAGATGGCTTCATCACTTGGGAGCGTACTATCGGATTGCGAGAAAGCAAATTTGTTGGCGGCGCGGTTTTGGCGAGCCAGGTCGCGTAAGCGCCTGGAGGTTAATCTTTCGAAGCATCCGGGCGCTTACGCGAGCTGGCGCGCCAGGGCCAAACCTTTGGGTGTGGGTATCGCGCCCCTATGTCGCCCCTTCAGGGGCTTGGGAAAATAACGCCGCCATTCCCACGGCTAGCGCCATGGGCTACCCTATGCCGCCGCTGCTGCGGCTTGTGCTCAGAACGTGGTCCTTTCTTCAGCTTGTGAACATGATGCGGCTTCCGCAATTCACGTGCATTGTCCTTGCGGACCAGGAATCGACTCATTACGATCCAAGAAGAAAAAAGAGAAGGCCTCTTTTCCATTCGAACAGCCAATTCATTCGGCGTTGAGGGGATCGTGGAGAAAATAAGATGCTCAGTCGTCGCAAATGCATCATCCTCCTATCGTTGATTGCCTGTTTCGCGGCTGTCATTGGAATAGCAATTTATCCGAGCAAGGCTGATCGGGAGCATCGACCACAATTCGGTACCGACGAATCGCAGTGCGTTTGGAACACCTATGTTGGGAAAACAAGTGAGGAACTCATCGCGGAACTTGGTGAACCAACCAGACAAAGTCCGTGGAAGATCGGTTTTCCACGTTCTGAGGTTTTCGAGAAATACAAAGGACTCCGAACGTTAGAATGGCATTGGCCATCAGGTCAGTTCTTGGCATTGGTTTATCCGATCGATGGAAAGTGGGTTTGTTACCAGTCTTGTTGGGTGCCAAAGCACATCATTTTGGATTGAGACGGTTTGCCGTGGAAAGAGTGAGGAGGGGCCAATGCCAGACGATGAAATCGCCCTGTTCAACATCTGCACGGATCTGGTTAGTTTGAGGAAGGCGGAAGCCTTCCCGCTGCACCTGTTTCAAAGCAAGCGACCAGGAGATTGGGTCTGTGTCCGCGAAGTCTGCCAACGAGTCGGAGTGCCAACGGGTGACTTGGGGGCGGAAGTCTTTGCGACTTGGCTCCCTGATCCGAAGGCCCTCGACGGATATGCGGTGATCATGTTCTACGACGATGAATCGAAGTGGAGCATGGCCGCACATTACCATCGAGCGCGGCTCTTGGGAGGTGGTATTCAAACGCTCCAACCGACTGGGGCCGCCGTTCCGATTTCTCGTGACATTCAGTCAATGCCAGCGGCCCCGGCGGGCGGGGCTTAAGGTTCATCTACCTGGAAAGCAGTGCGGCGGGGGGCAGCCGCGAGGCTTATGCGCGGGTGTTAGCAAAAGTTCCCGCCGTACCTCCAGCGCTCGGGGACGAGTGAAGTCCATCCGGGCAATCCAACGGCTGAAACAGACTGGGGATTGTGAAACAAAGGTGTCTCAGTGGCAGTCGAACTGTGGGAAACTGCTCGGCTCAAGGGCCGCTCATTGCGTTGGGCGTTCCGCGTCACGGTCGAAGATGCTCTGGTGTTCGAGTCGGCCTGGGTCGCCGTCCGATACGCAGCCCGCATCGACGCCGAGTGGCTCGCTGGCACGATCGACCGTCTCGTATCGCGTAGGTTGTTCGTCGGCTGCCCCGGTCATCCTGGACAAGCCGGGCCAATTCTGTGTTGGAGCAGCAACATCGGCACTGATCACGGTGCAACGATCGGAGATATCCACTGCCACGTTGAGCATATGTTCGGTCCGCTGCGGGGCGGTAACTGGTACTGCCAGGTTCACCGCGGCGCCGAGCGGTTCTTTCACACCGCAGACATGGGTGTGCAACCCCGAAGCGGGAATGCAGCGTGGTGGGTTTGCGAGGTCGTCGTGGGTGCAGTTCAGGCCGGCGTGTGGAAGTCAATGACGCCGGTTGGCTGAAAAAGTGGTCGGGAGTCATTCGAAAGACACCCGACCACTTTTCTACAGCCATGCCCTCGCATCACTGCCTCGTCGGCGGCGGCAGCGTCTCTACCGCCGGTCGCGAGAAATCGACAAACACCTGTTCGCCGAGGCGAATCGGGACAGTGCGGGTTTCGTCCGTGGAGTTTATCCAATCACCCTGACGAACCCGAATCTCGTAGGAGTAATTGACCCCAGGTTGCAACGGCGGCGTCACAAAGACGCGCTGTTTGCCCGTCGTCTGCGAGAGCTTGCCCTGGATCCACACACTTGCGTTGTCATCGGGCACATTCACGATAACCATACCCTGATTGTAAGCCGGCGTGTAACTGACGCCGCGCCGCCAAACAGGATCGCCGTCCAGGATTCCGAGCGGTCGAAAGCGGACATCGGGAGCGATCCACGGGCCGCCGAGTTGCGGAGCGACGAGATTGCGCCAGCCCCATGTGTAAACAAGGACTTGTGCGTTAGCCGACTGTGGACTCAACGACAGCCAACCGGCGGCGAGTAGCAGGGCGACAACCGAGTTTTTGAACCATCTCATGTTGCACCTCCTGGCGAATTGCTTGGATGATGTGACACCACTCGAAAATGCGCAAAAGGCGTACCGTTGAGATGGGTAATCTGTCGGAAATTGCTTTTTGGTGGCGACAGACCTCTGGTCTGTCGGAAAAGGATTAGGTTAAGAAAGTTCGCCACATGAATTTCTGTCTTTCCCGACAGACCAGAGGTCTGTCGCCACCGGTGTTTACCTTCTTTCTTGCGTTGCGCTTTGTCGGCCGTTATTGTCTAATCAGCGAACGACTCATCACAGGGCCAGCACATGTTGCGCCTTCTCGGATCCCCGAAGCGGATTGGCGACTGCGTCACCCGCCGCGACCTGCTGCAGGTCGGCGGGCTGGGGTTGTTCAACCTCGGGCTTGGCGATTTGCTGCGCCTCAATGGTGCCGGAACGCCGACGACCGGACGGCCGACGGCAAACTTCGGCCGGGCCAAATCGTGCATTCTCGTTTACCTCTTCGGCGCTCCGCCGCAACATGAGACGTTCGATCCCAAGCCCGACGCGCCGGCTGAGATCCAGGGGATGATGAAGTCGATCCCCACGGCCGTACCGGGCGTGCGCTTCGGCGAAGGGCTGCCCCGCCTTGCCGGGATGATGGACAAGCTCACCGTGGTGCGGTCGCTGACGCATCCCTATCCGTTCCATCACGTTCACTACGCCGTCTCGGGGATTCCCGACGCCAGTGCGAAAGTCGAGGCCGACCCCAACGACCGGACCCTCTGGCCGTTCTTGGGATCCGTCGTGGACTACCTGGCGCAACGTCGCGGTGCGCCCGCCTTGCCGCCGGTGCCGCAGAACATCGCGATTCCGTTCCGGCTCTATTCCAAGGTAAACTTCAAGCTGTTGGGCGGGCCGTATGCCGGTTTCCTCGGCAGTCGATATGATCCCGTGTGGACCGAGTTCTCGAAGAAGGGCACCAAGCCGGTCCCGAACCAGGCCGGCCTGAAGGACCTGTTCGACCCGTACGGCGGCATCCGGCCCACGGACAAGTTCGAACTCACAGGCCCCGACGCACCGGCCGACCTGACCCCCGAGCGGGTCGGCCTGCGACGCGACTTGCTGGACCAGTTCGACCAAGCTCGGCGCGGGCTCGACCAGTCGGAAGCGGCCCAGCGCTTCGACCACTTCCAGAAACTGGCCTACTCCATTCTCTCTTCGCCGCGGCTGGCCCGAGCCCTGGACATCGAGCGCGAGCCGCTGCCGGTGCGCGAGCGGTTCGGCATGACGCTGTTCGGCCAATCGCTGCTTGCGGCCCGGCGCCTGGTCGAGGCGGGGAGCCGAGTCGTCACCGTCATCTGGGACGCTTACGGCCACTTCGCCGACGGCTGGGACACCCACCACTACCACTACCCCCGGCTCAAGGAATTTCTCCTCCCCGGCTTCGATCAGTCGTTCTCCGCACTCGTCCACGATCTGGAAGCGCGCGGCCTACTCGACGAAACACTGGTGCTATGCCTGAGCGAGCACGGCCGCACGCCGAAGTTAAACACCAACACGGGCGGCGGCCGGGACCATTGGTCGAGAGTTTACAGCACCGTCTTCGCCGGCGGCGGGATGACCGGCGGCAAAGTCGTGGGCCAATCCGACGCCATCGCCGGCGACGTGCGCGACACCCCGGTCTCGCCGAAGGACGTGCTGGCAACCGCGTTCCACTTATTGGGTATCGACCCGCACGCGACGATTCCTGACCGGCTCAGCCGGCCGGTGCCGATTGCAGGGGAGGGCGTGGTGCGGGCGGAGTTTTTGGCGTGAAAGACGACAGCAACACCTTTTTTAGCCAGAAAATCCTTGCGACCAACTTATGACACTGCCAAAGAAGAACCGACGGGACATTGTAGTCGATGGTCGCACGTACCATCGGCAGTTCGAGCCTTATCGCCTTTGGGAAAACGATTCATTCATATGCGTGCAGAATGCATCTGGTCGCGGACCCATTCTCAAAATGCAGTGGGTTGGCATCGCGCTCCCCCATCACATCGAAGCGGCAATTCGATTCGCTCACGCGAACGGATGGCGACCAGACGGCGCGAGCATCTTAGAAATTGGTGCCGACTCGAATGCGGATCCAGTGGCCTTTCGCATGAAACCCAAGGGCGCGTTACGATACTGGTTCTACGATGACTATTACGGCGAGTATTCGCCGAGAAACCCGAATAATCCCAACATACTTCGACGTGCCGCCGAAGGCGATGCCCAAAGCACGAAGTGACCGCCGAACCGACATGTGGAAACCGAAGCGGTTATTGAAACTGCAATTCAACTTCGCGCATCAACTAGTGGCATGTCCCCGCTGAAGACGCCCTTTACTTCGACCACACGGAACAAAGCAACCAACAGTTCTTCATCACCAACTCGCAGAACAACGCCGTAGGAGCCCTGATCTTGTGGGTTCGACCTATTTTCCACGAACTTCAAGGCGTGCCCGCGAACCGTGACCACGCGTTGATCCAAGAATAGAACCTTGAATTCCTTTTCAGCTTCGTCTTACTCTCGAATGGTTACTCATCGCTCTTTCACCTTAATAGTATCGGCTCTTGCGAGATCATTTGGTCATTGTACCAGAATTGAACCAAGTACAGTCCCCCCACGTGAAACAGACAATTACGGATGCGAAAAGCGATCCCGACAACCTCCAGCGGGTCATTGCCCAAATGAATCGTTCGGGTCTTCGTGCGGAAAACAACCTGCCCGGAGTCGGCGTGTTGGATTTCAACGCGTGCATCGGCGGGACCTCGGCAACTTGTCATCTGCAAAAAGACGCAAATCTCCCGATAAAGCAATGGGAAGGGTGGTTGTTCCAGCGAGCGAATTGCGCTGATGAGGCCCACCAATGTTACGCGTCGTGGATTTTCCGGATCGGTCTGCACGACTTCGCAGACGATCAGATAGCGGATGACTGGGTAGACTTCATTCACTGGGCAATCTCCGATTTTTCAATCGATGGTTGGTGCCGCACATTCGCAAGCAACTCTACGTCTTCCTCGTTCGACTTCAAGCGTTGGCGATAAGTCTACTCGCCGATGTGAGCCACTATTAATTGCAAGCGCCAAGCAACAAACCCTCACTTAAACGCCTCAAACTCCTTCCCCAACACCGCCGCCGCGATCTTGAGGCGCAGAATCTCGTCGGTCCCTTCGTAAATGCGGCAAACTCGCGTATCCACCAAATGCCGGCCTGGGCGATAGAGCGTTGACCAGCCGCGGCCGCCGAACACTTGGACCGCCCGATCGGCGGCGTCCCAGGCGGCGTTTGAAGCGAAGAGTTTCGCCTGGGCGGCTAATAGATCCGCCTGGCGGGCGAGTTCTTTGTCGCCCGGGGCGCTGGTGCTGGCGTCTTTCGCTTCGGCTGCCTTCATGACGATCGCATCGCTGATGACGCGGTCCATTTCGATGTGGGCGATGTGTTCTTGAACCAGTTGATGCTTGGCGATCGGCTTGCCGTGTTGCTGGCGCTCCTTCGAATATTCGATGACCTCGGCCAGGCAATCCTCGATGACACCGAGGCACCCGGCCGCGACGCTCAGACGGCCGGCCACGAGTGTGCCCATCGCAACGCGGAAGCCGTCGCCTTCCTCGCCGAGCATGTTGTTGAGCGGCACCTCGGCATCGCGCATCTCGAACATCGCGGTATTCGCGGAAGGCATGCCCATCTTGGCGGTCAAGTTCTCGGCCAGGAAGCCCGGTTGCTTCGTTTCGAGAATGAAGGCGCTCACCCGCCGCGGCTTGCCGGCCGGCACCTCTTTGGGGTAGCCGAAGACGATGACCACATCCGCGATGCCGCCGTTCGAGATCAGATACTTCACGCCGTTGAGGATGAACTTGTCCTCCTTGCGTTCCCAGGTCGTCGTCATTTCGAGCGGATTGCTGCCGGCGTCGGGTTCAGTCAGCCCGAAGGCCATCACCTTCTCGCCGCGAGCAGCGGCCGGGAGATAACGACTTTTCTGTTCGGCGGAGCCCCAGGTCAAAATCGGATACGAACCAATCGAGATATGCCCGGAAAAGAAGGTGCGAACACCGGTCCCCTCGCGGCCGATACGGGCCAGCGAGCGGAGATAGGTGACCGCGTCGGACCCTCGGCCGCCGAGTTCCACGGGCGTCAGCATCCCCAGGATATTGTGCTTGCGGGCCAGCGGCACGACCTGGTCGTTGAATTGATGCTCGGCGTAACAGAGTTCTTCGATCGGCCGGATTTCCTGGCAAAATGCCTCGACATCGGCTAATAATCTAATGCGTTCGGCAGCGGTCATGGAGAGCCTCCCGAGATGGCGAGGGGCGACGTGCGAGGAAGTTGATGAATTATACACCGCTGGGGAGATTGACGCGAGGCGACCTCTGTCTTCCGACCCCGACGGGGTCGCAGCTATTAGCCCCGGATGGGGCGACGGAATGTAGCCCAGGGTGAGGCTTTGCGAACCCTGGGTTGCGGCGAGCGA
>JAIOQJ010000506.1 GCA_021413475.1 Planctomycetota bacterium
GCGAGGAGTGGCAACGCAAAGGGAAAGGCCCCATCAGGATCTTGCGCGTTGAACCCCGAATGTGCTTCGGTGTGTCGCGGTCTGTGATTACAATGGCAGCCGTACGAGCTCTCACCGACACAAGATTCTGGACAAGGCCTCACCTTCATGAAACACCTCATCACTCTCGCTGCACTGACCTTTCTTCCCGCGATCCTGCATGCTCAGACGCTCACCTTGAAGGATGCCGATACCGTGGAAGCGGAGTTTCGTGTCGGGGAACCGGGCACGATCGCCATGACGTTCAAGTTCGCCTATGGAAAAACCCAGACGCTGCTCGGTGCTGTCAAAGCCGATACGCTTAAGCGCACCGTGGAAAAGGACGGCAAGAAATCGCCAGAGATGCTGCCGATGGCCGATGGACTAATCGAGTTCACGGGCGCTGGCCTAAAATTTGAATATCACAGCCGCCCGTATCTCAAACGCTACACGGAACCTCAGCAGGCGGATCTGATGAAGGTGTGGGAGACGCTGCCCGCCGCGTCGCAGTGCTGGGTGCCGCTGGAAATACGCGCCGATGCCGCAGGTGCGGAGTTATGGATGGACGGCCGCTACTGCGGACGGTTGGCGAGTGAAAGCCGGCTCACCGAGGTGATCTTCAAACTGGATCAAGGAGGCGCGGTCCGTGGCGAGCGGACGTTCACGCGCGCGGACTCGGGCATGTTCTTGCCGCTGGATGTACGGCGGATCGCACGGCCTGGCGTGATGCAGGACGGTAGTGTGTCGCTGAAATCGGGTACTCAGCAGATCAAAAAGATACCGATGGTGGTGGCGGATGGTGCGGGCAATGCGGACGTCGGCATGGCGAAGGTGATGCAGGGATTGCGGGGGCTAGAGGAGAATGAGAACACCGCGCGCACGTCGCTGGACGGCATGAAGGAATCGCTACACTTCTCGGTGCCGCAGGCGTTTTATCATCGGGCCTGGGTGCTGTGCGCGGTCGATCCCGATGCTAAAAAGGATCCCGTGCTCACTACACGGCTGACGCGTTTCGGCATCTGGGGCCGCGGCGGCGCGATCGCGGACACGACGCTCACTCTGCCGCGAGGCGATGAAAAGCCCGGCGATGAAATCGAGCAGGTCGGCAGCGTGGAATTTACTGCCGACCAGAAGAAGATCAAGGTGCCGCTCTATCTCGTGAGGGTCGATTTGAAGACGGGCGAAATCCTGGACATTCTCGCCGACCAGAAGGACCCGTATGCTCCGATGAAAATCGGGCCGTATCTCGACTTCGAGTTTATTGGCAAGTGCGGCGGGTTGGATGTGCAGAATGATCGTCGACGTAAGCCGTTGGCGACCTCGACCAGCGCCGTGCATGTTTTCGGGGTGACACTGGAACGCGCTCCCGCGGAGTTACGGCTCAAGCAATCACAGCCGGGCAACATCTTCCACAATGACGAGACGCCGGAGACAACTTTCTCCCTTCGTGCGAACAAGCCGGGCCGCTACGAACTGCGCTGGGAAATCACCAGCGTCGATGGCCGCGTGCTCGTGAAGAAAACGAAGAGTGTCGAGCTGCCGACCGTGGGCAGCGAATCCGATATTACCGTGCCGCTTAACATGCCGGACGCCGGCTGGTATGGTCTGAACGTGACGCTCACGGATGCCGAGGGACACACTTTCCTCAAGCACGATGCGGCATTTGCTCACCTGGGCAAGGACACGCGCACCGCCGGCTATGAATCGCCCTTTGGCACATGGTGGTTCCATGGCGTCCACTACACGACGAAGGATCCGGCGGTGGCCGGGCCGATGTTGTTCAAAGCCGGATTCCGTCGCACGACGATGATATGGACCAAAGCCAGCGAGCAGGATTTTGCGCCCTGGAAGCTCTCGGTCAATCAGATCCAGTGGCCCTTCCGACTTGCGGATCTCAAGGACTGGCCCGCCGCGGAGAAACGTGCCGAGCTGGTCATTGGCGGAATGTTGAAGCGATTCCCACACTGCCAATACATCAATCTGTTTCATGAGAGCTACGACCCGCGCGTCTATCCTCCGGAGATCTATGGAGAGAAGTATTTGGCCAAGGATGCCGCGTTCGCCGCGCGCGAAGATGAACTGTTCGAACTGGGAGTGAAGGCCGCGAAGTTTATTCGTGCCAAGTTCCCTCAACTCAAGATCATGGCGGGAAACAGCGGCGGTTCCTCCGGCCTCATCGCCGTCTTGCTGCGGCGCGGCTTCCCGCGCGAACTCATCGACTACCTTGGAAGTGAGACGACCAGCCAGACGTTCTCGCCGGAAAAACTCAACCCAAACGCCACGGGGGGCATCTGGCTGATGGGCGAGACAGCGCGGAAGTTCGGCTACGATATCCCATTGGCCGGTTGCTTTGAGTACACATCTCGCGCCGAGCGCGACCTCGGAGCGCAGCGACACGCGGAGTGGTATACCCGCGATGTGCTCATAGGCCTCGCGTACCGTTTTCCGACCATCTCGCCAGGCGGGATCGAAGATGTAGGCAACACGTACTACGACACGCTCTGGGGCGCATCAGGGCTCTGTCAGCGCAACCCCCTGCACTACCCGAAGCCCGCCTACGTCGCGCTCGCCACGCTCACGAAGGTGTTGGACAGCGTCAAACTCGTTCGGCAGATGCCCACCGGCTCATCGAGCGTTTGGGCACTGGAGTTCGAGCGCGGCAACGATCGCATTTACGCGCTCTGGACACCGCGAGGGGAGTGCGAGATGGAAATCGAGTTCCCAACCGATACCGCCGTGACGCAGGTCGAGTTTTACGGACGACAGAACTCACTGAAAGCGAATGGCAAGCGACTCACCATCACCGCCACCGGTGCGGTGAACTACGTCATCAGCCCGATCGCCGCGACGAAAATCACCGCGCGCAAGCGGGCATTCCCCAACCACCAGCCTCCCGTCGGGAATCAGGTCATCAGCCGCATGGATGACTTGGCCGAATGGCAACTTGCCTCCGATGAAGCAATCGCAACACCGCTACGGCGGCCGGGCAAGTTTGACATCCGTCAGGTAAACGACACCGAGAAAGGCGCGTGCCTAGAACTGGAACTCAAACGCGAAGGCGAAGTGCCGCACGTCGTCGGCGAATACACCGCGCTGCGTTTGAAGAAGCCGCTGCCCATTCCCGGAAAGCCACACACTGTTGGTGTATGGGTGAAGGGCAACAGTAGTTGGGGCCGCATCTTCTGGGAGATCGAGGACGCCAAAGGCGAACGCTGGCGCTCCTCCAAAGACCTCGATGGAGGCGACTGGGCCAATCAAGCCGCCATTGATTTCGATGGCTGGTGCTTCATCACCTTTCCGCTAACCAGAGAATCCCCCGCACGGCAAGTCGAACCAGGTGCCGGCCTCGGCCAGTGGCAAGGCGATGCCGATGGCAACCTCGACTACCCGTTAAAACTCGTCGGCCTCTACGTGCAGACCCATCGCCAGTCACTCGATCTCACGCAAATGAAGCCAGTGAAGGGAAACATCCGACTTAAAGACGTGAGCGTGATCGGCGATGGCAAGTGAATAGCCGCGAACACGTGAAACAGAGAAGAAGTGACTGGGATGCGCGCGTTAAAGTTGAGAAATCACATTTTTGAACGGTGCTTGTCCCCTTGTCCACTCCTGATGATGAGATCTCCGAGCGCTATGTTTTTGCCCAGCGATCCAACGCCTGAGGATCGACATAAGCATCATGCGTAGACCGTTGCCAAGTGCCTTGTGTGCGCGGCGAGCCGCTCAATCTCTGCTAGATGGGTTCGTGCCTGCGGCAGCAGATGACAGGCGATCACTTCGGTGCACTCCGCACCCAGCGTATCATCGCGGCTTGCTTGCAAATAATCCTCGACGAGCTCGCGTTCTCGATCCTTGAGCGCATCCAATACGCCGAAGGAATTGAACGAATCGGCGAATAAAGGCTCCAATCGGGAGAAGCTTAGTGCCTCTTCAACGAATCCAAGAGGTCGAATCTCTTCCATGAAGACGCGGAGGTTCTCCGCTGCTTGGCAGTGCTCATCGCAAATCGCGCGTAGGAGAGATGTTGTGGAACGCCCGTGAAGAGATGTCAAAGCCGCCGTGTAACTATCGATCAGTTCATGCTCGGCACGCAGGAGTATTGCCAAGACCTCAGTCTTTTCATCAAGAATCATGTCCATGATTGGCCTCATTGCGAGAAGGTGTTGGGCTGACCACCTTCGAGCATTTCGGATGCCAAAAGCAAAATTCGGCAAAATCGGTAGTCTGACGGCATTTTAATGGCGGGAAGTGCGCAGACCACTTCTCATTTGAGCGACGATCGATTCCTGTCTGCACGAGCTGTGCAGAAACTCCCCCCCAATCCGCCGTTATTATTACATGGCATCATTTTTGCATCGAAAGTGAGGACGAATTCTAAAATCACGAATCATTCTGGAGGGGCAAAATGACGGCGAATCGCAAAAAGACCGATCGAAAGAAACCTTCATCAACCTCGCCGGATCGCACGAAAGAAGAGCCCGGACGATCCGTAGAAGAGGACCCAGCTGTCGAGCGAGGTGAGCGGATCGCCACTGGCAAGCAGATCGCTCGCGGCGGGAAGACGAGCGGAGATGTTGACGGTGCAACGGAGCGAGAACACGATGAGCCTTGAGCGATGAAATCGTGTGTCGAATCGCTCTTCAACTATTCCAATTTCTTCGCCATTCAAAGCAGTTTCTCTCAAAGAGGACCCGACATGAAGAAGCATCTAACAACTCTGGGACTATTTGGTTTGTTGGTCGCTGGCATCGGCACAATCGGAAGTCGCGCCGCGGCCGCGGAGGATCGAAAAGATAACGTCCATGCCGCCCACTTTGAACAATGCGCCAAGGCATGTGCCGATTGCATGCGCGAGTGCGAAAAGTGCGCTCACCACTGTGCCGTGAAGGTCTCCCTGGGAGAGAAAGCGCACATGGCGACGATGGCTCTGTGTGCGGATTGCGCCGAGGTCTGCGCGGCATCGGCCAGAATCATGTCACGAGGCGGGCCATTGGCCGGCGAGATGTGCGAGGCCTGTGCGAAAGCGTGCGACCGCTGCGCTGCCGGTTGCGAGAAGCACCCCGACGATGAACACATGAAACGCTGCGCCAAGGAATGTCGGGACTGCGCGAAATCATGTCGGGAGATGGTCAAGCACCTCGGCCATTAAAGCAATTCGGGCACGTTTCTTCGGTTGAAGGAACGTGCATTTTTCAAGCAAACAACCTCATTTGGGAGCAACACGATGGGCACGGAATCCACCACCTCGCTTTGGACGAACGAATTCGTGCCGCAATTGGCACCGCTTGACCGCAACGAGAGTGCTGACGTCTGCGTCATCGGTGCCGGCATCTCAGGGCTCACTACAGCGTATTTGCTGACCGCCAACGGACAGCGGGTGATCGTGCTCGACGCCGATGCGATCGGTGGAGGCGAGACCAGCCGAACCACGGCTCATCTTTCAAACGTGAGCGACGATCGATTTCAGACTCTCGAACGCATTCACGGTGAGAAAGGTTCCCGCCTTTTCGCCGAGAGCCATGCCGCGGCGATTGATCGGATCGAATCGATCGTACAAGAAGAGCGGATCGATTGCGACTTCCAACGCGTCGACGGCTATCTCTTCCAACCGGAAGCCGAACCTTTGACGGCCTTTTTGGAAGCGGAACTTGAAGCGGCTAAGCGCGCCGGCCACATCGACGCGAGCTTCCTTCAATCGCCCTCCGATGTTGGTTTCGCGATCGGTTCGTGCGTGAGGTTTCCCAATCAAGCGCAATTTCATCCCCTCAAATATCTCAGCGGGCTGGTCCGCGCGCTGCGCGTGCTCGGCGCTTCCGTTCATGCCCATTCTCGCGTCCAGCACGTGCAAGGCGGAGAGAACGCCTACGTTCAGACGAAAGCAGGATACCGAGTCACCTGCAAGCATATCGTTGTCGCCACCAATGCTCCGTTCAACAATCGCTATGTGCTCCACACCAAACAGGCCTCGTATCGCTCCTACGCAATCGCCCTGAAAATTCCGGCGGGAAGAATCAAAGGGGCGCTCTACTGGGATACGCTCGACCCCTATCACTACGTTCGTTTGCAACGTCTGGAAAAAGACAAAGGCTATGAAGAGTTCTTGATCGTCGGGGGAGAGGATCATCGGACGGGGCAAGAAAAGGACCCTGCCGATCGTTTCGAACGCTTGGAAGCGTGGGCCCGGCAGCGTTTCCCGATGGCCGAGGGCGTGGCCAACCGCTGGTCCGGCCAGATCGTCGAACCGGTGGACGGTGTCGCATTTATCGGCCGCAACCCAATGGACGATGACAACGTCTTCGTCGCCACAGGTGATTCCGGGATGGGGATGACGCATGGGACGATTGCCGGCATGCTGCTTACCGATCTGATCGAAGGCCGGGAGAACCCGTGGACCGATCTGTACGATCCCGCCAGAAAGTCGTTGCGTAGCCTCGTCGAATTCACGAAGGAAAATCTGAATTCGGCGGTTCAGTACTTCGATTGGGTGACGGCGGGCGATGTCGATGCGCTCGAGAAGATCGAACCTGGCCGGGGTGCCGTTGTAAGAAGTGGTTTGCATAAGCTCGCTATCTACCGCGATCCGGAAGGGGGTTACCATCAATGTTCGGCGGTATGCCCGCACCTCGGCGGGATCGTCGCGTGGAATGAAGTTGAAAATTCTTGGGATTGCCCCTGCCACGGGTCGCGTTTCGCGGCCGACGGTACGGTAATCAACGGCCCGGCGGCTACGGATCTTCCCAAAACCGCGGAACGGGAGCTACTTCAGGAAGCGCAAGTTGCGACGTGATGAAACGAAAGAAGAGGCCGGAGGGTATCCCTCCGCCCTTTTTCGAGAATGCGTCAATGTCCGCGACGTGCACGGCGGGGCGGCATGTCATTTGCCAAGTCGATCTCAAGTTTCGTCGAAAGCAACCTGGGAGACATCTATGAAACTCTTGAAGATCGCACGACCGCGCCAAGCTTTCAAGGTGATGGCGGCAACGCAGTGGGCGCAATCCGCCCTGATGACCTTGCAGCCGGGGCAGTCGACGGGAGAGCCGGACAATGAACATCCACATTCGGAGCAATGGCTTTTAGTGCTCGCGGGCGTTGGTCGGGCGATCGTCAACAAGCGTCGGGTCGCGCTTCGGCGGCACGCCTTGCTTCTCATCGAACGCGGTGAAGTGCATCAAATCACCAATAGCGGCAAACGACCGCTGAAAACTCTTAACTTTTACGCACCGCCCGCTTATACTCCTACCGGTGAGATCCGGAAGTCGGCCAAGCGGAGATAAATGTTTCAGGCGAAGGCGAAGAACTTGCGTTATCACGTTCTGGCCAGCGATTACGACGGCACGCTCGCCCTCAAAAGGCGAGTGGACGCACCGACCATTCGCGCCCTTGAAGCATTCTTGGCCACCGGCCGCCGTCCGGTTCTCGTCACGGGCCGCGAACTTCAAGAACTCCTTGATATCTTCCCATAGATCAATCTCTTCGAATGGGTGGTCGCCGAGAACGGGGCCTTGTTATACCAGCCCGCCACTCGCACCGAGAAACCATTAGGCGACGCCCCACCCACGGGCTTCGTTCATAAACTCCGCGATCGGGGTGTACAACCGATTTCAGTTGGCCGTTCCATCGTGGCGACCTGGGAACCGCACGAAAAAGCCGTCCTGGAAACGATCCGCGATCTCGGTTTAGAGATGCAAGTGATCTTCAACAAAGGCGCGGTGATGATTCTCCCGTCGGGGATCAACAAGTCGACTGGCTTGGCCGCCGCTTTGAAGGAAATGGGCATCTCCGCCCACAATACGATTGGCGTCGGCGATGCCGAAAACGATCACGCTCTCTTGCGGTCGTGTGAAGTTTCCGTCGCGGTGGCGAACGCCTTGCCCGCCGTTAAGGACACGGCTGACTACGTGACCCGGGCCGGGTGTCACCGAACTGATTGAGAAGATCATTGCGAATGACTTGGCGGACTGGGTGCCACGCGATCAACCATCTCGCAGTAGGCTAGGACCGTAGCCGAATTCGTTGAGATTCGGATCGTCCGAGGGTAGATTGGGTTTCGGAAACGAACGCGGCACTTGTCCAGTGATAGAATTGAGGGATTCGATGTCGACGACGAAAAGCAAATCTCCGAAATCCACGAAAACACGTTCGAAGAAAGCTCCTGTTGGGCCGCCGGCGTCGATTCTGGTTGTCGACATCGGCGGCACCAAGGTAAAAATGCTTGCCACCGGCGAGACCGAACCACGGAAGGTTCCGTCCGGCAAGGAGATGTCGCCTTCTAAGTTGGTTGAAGCCGTCAAGGAAGTCGCGCACGGTTGGAAGTATGAGGCGATCTCCATCGGCTACCCGGGCTTGGTCGGCAGCCTGGGGCCGCGCGCGGAGCCGGGAAATCTGGGACCAGGGTGGGTAGGATTCAATTTCGGAGCGGCGTTCGGCATCCCTGTACGCATTATCAACGATGCCGCCATGCAAGCGCTCGGAAGTTACGAAGGCGGCCGAATGCTGTTTCTTGGTTTGGGCACTGGATTGGGGTCGGCTCTCATCATCGACAACGTCATCATTCCCCTGGAACTCGGCAACCTTTTGTTCAAAACCGGTGAAACCATCGCCAATGTGCTCGGCCGGAAAGGCTTCAAAAAACTGGGCAAGGACGCTTGGCGCGCGGCGGTGAACGAGGTTATCACAACTTTGATGCGGGCCTTTGTGGTGGACTACGTTGTCATCGGCGGCGGCAATGCCAAGAACGTCAAGAACTTGCCCCCCTTGAGCCGATTGGGTCATAATTTGACGGCCTTTCGAGGCGGATTTCGGCTCTGGAACCTGGATGACGTTCAGACCTTATCCGGGGAAGGCGACCACACGGCCGAGGTCAAATCACCTGCGGAATGGCGGATTGTTTGACGTATCGGCAAGTGGAGCATGGCGTGTCCCTGCAGGTTCATCGAAGCTGACCGGATCTTGACGAAATCTGCATTTTCCGAATTTCTTTCCTGACAAATCCCTCTCTGGAATAGGAGTTGCATCTGTTGATGCCAAGGGAAATGGTTTCCCCGTCTACACGGAATGGATCCTGCTGGGATCTGTCGAAAACCTGAAGGAGAACATCATGAAGTTGCGTATTTCGCTGGTCGCATTGGCTTGCGTTTTGTTCATGGCCGATGCGGCACAAGCTCAACGGGGCCGCGGGGGATATGGGCGCGGCGGTTACGGTGGTGGCGGTTTCAACAATGGCGGCTTCGGATATGGCCGTGGCAACGGCTTCAATAATGGCTACGGATACGGCCGTGGCAGCGGCTTCTCGATTGGCATTGGCAACGGTATCGGCGTTGGTGTCGGTACAGGCAACTACGGTTCGCCATACTACAACAACGGCTATTACGGCTCGAATAGCTACTACAACGGCGGCGGTTATTACTCGTCGCCGAACGTCATTTACACGACACCCAGTGCCACGTACTCTGACCCGGTCTACTACCCCAGCACCACCACTTACGGGCAATCCACGACGCAAGTTGTGCCGGCGTCCGCATCGGTGAATGCACCGACCGGCATGCGAATTACGAATGTGTACGAGGGGTCCGCGAAGAAGGTTAAGTTGCAGGAAGGCGACATCATTACGTCGGTCGGATCGACACAGACCCAAACCTTCGAAGAGTTGCAGCGAGCCCTCGCCGCAACGAATTCGGAAGTGGAAGTGGCGTTCATCAAGGGCACGACGATGAAGTCCGAAAGGACACGCCTGACACCTGTAAATGGCAAAATCGGCGTAGCTGTAACGCCCGTTTATCTGCCATAAGGCGCTTGATGGCGGACGTTTGTATCGGCTGGCGGCGGCAAAATCTTGCCGCCTGCTTTTTGCGCCGAGGGCTTACGTCGTTGGTGCGAACGCGATCGCCGGCGGAAGTGTGCAAGGACGCAATCAACAAGTACCAGCCGTTCATGCTAAACCGGCTTGCGAACGATTACCCCGCAGGAAAAACAGAGAATCCCCACGAGGCAAGTCGTACCAGGCACCGGCCTCGGCCAGTGGCAAGTCAATGCCGATGACGACGTTGACCGTCGAAACCGGCACGGGCCAATAAAGCAAATGCACCGGGCATTATCTCGATTCTGAAACAATCGCCCGATATCTTCATGAGGGGAAATGGCATGGCCACGACGAAAAAAACCGCAACAAAAGAAGACTCGACTCTGGCTTCAGACGACAACGAATCGAGTTTGGGAGGGGTAAGCAACACTACCACCGGTGCAGCCGCGGGCGCGGCCGCGGGGGCTGCGGCAGGTTCATTGTTAGGGCCCCTTGGGGCCGCGATCGGTGCCGTTGTGGGAGGGGTGGTGGGGGCCAGTTCCGCCGACTCCGCGAAAAAATCAAAGGGATCGAGCAAATCGAAATCGCCAGCCACTCCCTTGAAGAAGGTGGTGACGAAAGTCGGAAGTGCGGCGAAAACTGCAAAATCCGCAGCCAAAAAAACGGTAGCGAAGGTCAAGGCATCGGTCGTGAAGAAAATCTCAGCGAAACCGTCAGCAGCCAAGAAACCCGCCAAGAAGCAAAGGAAATGAACTGGGAGTCCTCATATCACTTCGTTCAATGGTTGGGGCATGATAGGAAAAAATGGAGTCGGGAGTTGTTCAAAGAAATGCGCGACCGCTTCTTGCTTTCCCCGCCCCAACCTCTCGCCCGAAGCGCTACATTTTCGTTGCAAAACGCGTGGAATGTGTTGCAAAACGCGGGAAATGAATTGCAAAACGCGTGGAATGCGTTGCACGAAGAACGCTATTCGTTGCAACCGGGTGTGCGAAATTCATGCAATGTAAGCGGCTGACTATTTCACTCTATCATCGATTTGGCTTCATGCACGCTCTTCGTCAACGCTTCGTGTCCCGAACCAGATTATGATCGCGGTCTCTGCCGAATTGCCCTATCTTTGGATGGACGTCGCTCATTCGGTCATCGAGTTTCACCGAGTCTTCTCCCATGAAAATCTCCCGCCTTGAAACTTTCGTCATTGGCGACGGGCCCGACATTGATCCCGATCAGGGAGGCGTCGAACCGCTGGCCTGTTTGCGCATTCATACCGATGACGGCCTGAGCGGGCTGGCGGAAGTCTTTCGCGTGCCGCCGGGGGTTGTGCAGGCCACGGTGGGCGGAGTCGGCACGCATTTCGGCACGTTGCTCGTCGGTCAGGAGATCACGCATCCCGAACGGCTCTGGCAGCACATGTGGGATGCCTTGATGCATACCAATCGCCGGGGTTGGGAAATCATCATTCTGGGTGCGCTCGATGTTGCGATTTGGGACATCTATGGTCAAATGATGAAGCGCCCGGTATGGGAACTGCTTGGCGGTATTCAGCGTGGGCCGTTTCAGACGCCCGCTGGGGCGCCGGTGGTCGTCACTCCCTATTGCACGCTGGTCTCGGACGTCTGGGGTGGCGAGAAGATGTTTATGCAACAGGTGGGGCGGGCCGACAAGCTCGCGGCGCTCGGCTACAAGGCGTTCAAAATTGAACCGATGATGTCGTCGCCCCGCGATGTCGTCGAACTCGCCCGGCGTTTCCGCAAGGCGCTGGGCGGCAAGCCGACGCTGATGGTCGATTTCGGCTATCTGTTCAATGATGTCCCGACCGCCGCGCGGGTATGCCGTGAACTCGAAGAATTCGATATCTACTTCTTCGAAACGCCGTTTCCCGTTGATTCGTTCGGACCATATGCCGAGTTGGCGGGCCGCACTTCGATTCCCCTGGCCGCGGGGGAGCACGGCGTCACGCAGTGGGAGTTTCTCGACATGATGGATCGCGGCCGTATTTCGGTCGTGCAGCCCTACATGACCACCTGCGGCGGCCTCACCGAGGCGAAACGGATCGTGGAACTCGCACGGGCGCGCGGCGCGCTGGTATGCCCGGGCAACTGGTCAACGCAGATACTCGGTGCGGCGTCGGTGCATCTGGCGGCGTACTCGCCCATCACGCCATTTATCGAATTCGCGCCGGCCGAGGTGTTCGATTCGCCGTTACGCCGCGAACTCCAAAACGCTGGGTTTCCGGTACGCGACGGCGTGATTGAGATCCCAACGCGACCGGGCATCGGTTACGAGTTGCCGGTGGAGATCGTCAAGCGGTTTGGCATGTGACAAACATAGGCGAGCCAGGTTGCGTAAGCTCCTGGAGGAGTGAAAGCGATCAACTACGTCCTCCAGGAGCTTACG
>JAIOQJ010000272.1 GCA_021413475.1 Planctomycetota bacterium
CTCAATAAAACGGTCCATCACAGCAGAATTCGCCATCGCAAACGCCTCCATGCATGCGAGTACATCCTTGTCTCGCTTGAATTTACAGCATTTTGCGATAATCGAGCAAGATGTTAAAAGCCCTGGCCAAGGAAGGCCGTCCCACGGAGAACATCTAGTCGCACGCAAGGGTCTAATTATCGCCCGCGGCGGCCAATTGGATCATCAGTCGGACGATGTAGTAGAACAGGAGCGCGACGGACGCGAACAGTTCCAGCGAGGCGGCGACGTAAGCCGTCGTCGGGTAGTGATGGAGCACGTTCGACGTGTCATACAGGATGTAGCCGCATGCGATGGCAATCATCGCGGCGCTGAACCAAAGACCCAAGTTGATCGGGGCACCCAACATGGCCACGATCGCGATTCCGAGCATGGTGAAGGACGCGATCATCAGAATTTTTCCGAGGAAGGAGAAGTCCTTCTTCGAAATAAATACCACTGCCGAAAGTCCGCCGAACACAGTCAGCGTCAAGATACCCGCCTGAAGCGGGATATGCTGAAACTGCGGAATTGTCGTGCACAGATACATGAACGGCAATAAGAAGAACGCTTCCACCACCACATAAAGGGCCAGACCAAGCGCCTGCACGAGGGGCGGCGTGTTCGAGCGTGCGATGGTCGACGCGATGAAACCGCTGGCGATGAACAGCACGATCGTACCGATCAACAGCGGCGCGCTGTGCGCGATCGCCTTGAAGAATGCCAAACCAATGCCGGAATTCAACAGGATCGCTTCGAGGCCGACGAAACCCAGGATCGCGATCAAAAGCAACCCATAGGTCCGCTTGATGAACGTCATCCGCGCGCTTGTCGGGGCATACGCTGCCGACTCATGTTGATAGCCGTCTTCGAGATACGCACTCATGGACGAAACTCCTTCCAAGGGTGGGGCGGAATCGCCCGGTTAGGTAAATTTAGATGGGGCGATGCCTTCAAAGCATCGCTAAGTTATTCGTATCCTAGATTGCCTTATTTTATGCAGCAAGTCCAGTATTATCCAGTTGCCGTCGGTCGGGCGAGCGGAATTCCCTGCGATACAGCAAGTTGCGTCGGGACAGTTTCACGGCCGGAAAGCTCAGTTGTATTCGCTTGCACCCGTCGAAACGTCGCGATACACTGACGCTTGTCAAATTATCCCGCCTGCCTTTTGCCCTTCCGGAGTCGATCATGCATATGGGTATTTCCGGATGGTTTATCTTGTGCCTTCCCGCCTTTTCCTTCGCGCAGGTGCCAAAACCGGTCGTGAAGCCGCTTCCCGAGATCGTCAGCTCGCGCGATCCCATTCCAGTAATTGCCGCGATCGATCAGGCCTGGAAGAAGGCACTCGAACAGGCCAAGGTCGCTCCGGCGGCCGTGGCGGACGATGCCGAGTTCTTCCGCCGCGTGACGCTCGACCTGACCGGCCGTATTCCGTCGGGCCGCCAGGCACTCGCGTTTCTCGATAGCCGCGATCCGGACAAGCGGCGGAAGCTAGTTGACGCTTTGCTCTCGGATCCTGGTTATGCCCAGCATTTTGGCGGCGTTTGGCGGTTATGGCTCGATCCCCCCGAAGAAGGCGGTAAGCCGCGGCCGGATATGTTTTCCCCGTGGCTCGCGGAGCAACTCCGGCGCAATCGCGGCTTCGGAGATTTGGTTCGTGAATTGATCACGGTCGAAGGGCCGGTCCGTAACAACCCGGCGATGGGATTTGTCATGGCCAATAGCGAATCGCAACGACCGAAGCCCGAGCTACTAGCGGACTCCATTTCGAGAAATTTCATGGGCGTCGAACTCCGCTGCGCTCAGTGTCACGATCATCCCTTCGCGGTATGGAAACAAGCGGATTTCTGGGGCGTGGCCGCCTTCTTCGGCCGATTGCAGCCGAGTTCCGCGAAAGGCGGACCGAACGTGACTTTGCAGGAAAGCGATCAGCCGATTGACGGCGTTGCTGCCGTATCGAAAGTGAAAGGGGCTGCCCTCGTCGTGCCCGTGATGTCCGGGAATGAATCCGGAAAAGTGGTTCGCGCCCGTGTTCCGGGCGGCATGCCACTCGCGGAAGATCTTCCGATGCCTTACCGCGGCAAGTTCGTCGATTGGCTGCTGGCCCGCGAGAATCCCTACTTCGCTAAGGCGACGGTCAATCGTTACTGGTCGCTGATGTTTGGCCGTGGGCTGGTTCACCCGCTTGACGGCTTCGATCCGAAGAATCCGCCGGCCAATCCGGAAATGCTCGATCTGCTTGCCAAGGAGTTTGCCGCTTCGGACTACGATCTGAAGCATTTGCTTCGCTGCCTCTGCCTGAGCCAGGCTTATCAACGTACCAGCCGGACAACCGTGGACGCGAGGACACCTGATAAGCTCGTCAGCCGCATGACGATCAAGCCGTTTTCTCCCGAAACGTTGTACGACTCGCTCGCGGTCATCATGGTGCCGGAGCCCGGGGACAAGAACCTAAAGCCAGGGCCCAATGTAAAGCCCATCATGAAGCCGGTTCATAGCGATAAGCCGCAAGCCACAGATAAACCGAAGCCGATGAAACCAGCATCGGGTGAGAAACCCATGGCTACCGATAAACCGATGCCAATGAAACCGATGATGGGCGACAAGCCAGGTGGGATGAGGCAAGCCCAGGCAGGTGCGTTACCGATTTCACGCGACGAGTTCGTTCGATTTTTCCGCACCAAAGGCGGAGATTTGCTCGTCGTGAATCAAGGAATTTTGCAAACTTTGAAGCTTCTCAACGACGAGTCGCTTCAAGGTTCATGGCCGATCATCGATAAAGTCTCCGCAACGACAGTGAAACGAGAAGAAGCAATCGAAACGCTTTATCTGGCCGCGTATGCGAGACGCCCACTACCCGCTGAGGTGGATCTGTTCAATCGCTACCTGGCCAAACAGCCAGACGCAAGGGCGGGGTACTCCGGAATGCTCTGGATCCTTCTGAATAGTAGTGAGTTCTTGTTGAATCATTGATTAATAGGCGAGCCGGCTCCCGTTAGGGGCCGGAGTATTCAATTTTCCTCCGGCCCCTAATGAAAGCCGGCTCGCCTTGAGACATGCAGGAAGAACAGATGAAACATTCAACCCCCATCACCCGCCGCGACCTCTTCCGCCTCATGGCCACCGGGGCCGGTGCCGCGTCGCTCTCCGATTGGTTCCCTCAATTGGCGGCACGCGCGGCGGAGCAAGTCAAGGTGAGACCGCACAAATCATGCATTCTCCTTTGGATGGATGGCGGTCCAAGCCACATCGAAACATTCGACCCGAAGCCAGACGCCGGCACGGTCGTTCGCGGCGACCTGAAAGCAATCCAGACAAGCGTCCCCGGCATCTTCGTGTCGGAGAAGTTCCCCGGCGTGGCCAAGTACCTGAAGCACGGGGCGCTCCTACGCGGCATGTCCACCGACGAGGCCGACCACACGCGAGCCCGCCTCTACATGCACACCGGCTTCAAGCCGGGCATCGGCGGAGTGACATATCCCGGCCTCGGTTCGATTGTCTCCGCCGAGCTGGGCAACTCCGAAGCGCCGCTTCCCAATTTCGTCGTCACTGGCAGTGCTCTCAACAAGTACGAGTTCCTCAGCGACCCCGGCTTCCGTGGGCCGCTGCACCAACCGCTCGCCTTGAATTATCCCGGAAACGGGTTGGAAAATTTGAAGCCGGCCGTCGCGGCGAGTGAATTCAAGGAACGAATCGACGTCCTCAACGAACTTGAACAGGGCTTCGCGCGCACCCATCGCGACGGTCCGACCGAAGATCGCCGCACGACCCTGGCGCGCACGCTACGGCTGATGCGATCGGACAAGGGGAAAGTGTTCGACCTGAGCGACGAG
>JAIOQJ010000273.1 GCA_021413475.1 Planctomycetota bacterium
TGCAAGTGCCGGGCGGCGATCAACAACGACTGAGCACGAGCGCGGAGATCGTCGAGCGTTCCCGTTTCATCAATGGCATTTTTGATGACGGCGACGGCCTTTTGACGGTCGTCCGCTTTACCGCGGGTGATTGAAATCAGCGCCAGATTCCGCTTGGACCAGGCCACGTCCTCGGGGCGGGCTTTTTCGTCGGCAATCAGGCCGTTCAGCACCTCTTCGGCCTCTGTTACCTTTCCGCGAATCGCGAACGCGGTCAGCCGGGCCTGGGCGTAGAACCGGCGATCATCGGTCTTCTTGAATTCCATCGCCCAATCGGGTTTTTCGCGGCGAAGCACGTCCTCCGTCTCGGCGACAAGCAGATTCCAGACTTTTTCATCCAGTGGAGTTCGGGCCTGCTTGATCGTCTCCTCGGCTTTCCCCGGTTGCAAACGCACACGGGCGATCCAGGCATCAACCAACTTCGGCGAGAGCGTCGTCGCCTTTTCCGCCAGCGGGCAGGCGGCTTGCTGCCGATCCTTGGCCGCCTGAATTCGCGACAACCAGAGGAGAGAAACGCCGGACTTACGGACCAGCAAATCGACCCAATTCAGGCACTTATCGGACTGTTCGACGCTCAACTTGCCTGACAACGCGGCAACGAAACCGAGGAACGATTCGCCTGGAATACGTGGGTCGTGAAACGCCTGTTCGATCCGCTTCCGGGCCACCGCTTCGTCGCCGTTGCGGATCAAGAACGCGACTTGCTCTTCCAGCGTGAGGAGATTGCTTCGATCGAGTTCCATGGCAGTGCTTCCGCCACCTCGATGTGCGAGGAATCTTCCAGTGCAATCAGTTCCTTTTTCATCCGGCTCCGCAGCACGGCATCGCCTGTCCGCAGTGCCACCTGAAACAACGCACGCCGGGTGCCTCGATCCCGCGGGGAGCGATTGGCCATTTCCTGAAGAAGCTGCTTCTGTCCCGTCGTATCGCCGCCCGCGGCACAGATCTCCGCCAGCCCCGCGAGCAGTCGGATCTGCTCGACATCGGCCAAGCCATCGATCTCGCGGCCCAGAGCTCGGACACGTTCAAACTGCCCCGGTTGCCAATCGACGGCCCAGATGCGGGCGCGAGCCAGACGAAGTTCGGCCTGATCGCCCACCAGCAGCCGAGCTTCGTCGAGAACATCGAGAGCGGCATGCAGGCCATCCGTTTCCAGGGCGATGGCCGCGAGGACGGACCAGATTCGCGAGTCGTTGACCTTGTTGCCGGCCTCGGCACGCAAAAGCTTGCGAGCGGCATCGTATTGCTGGCGGGCCATGTGCATCTCGGCCGCGAGCAAGAGCGGATCGACCGAGTTCTTGTATTTCTCGCGCATCGCCTTCACGTAGTCGGCGACGATGTTCCACTCCCCTGCCCCGGTCTTG
Organism: Planctomycetota bacterium; assembly: GCA_021413475.1. GTDB lineage: Bacteria > Planctomycetota > Planctomycetia > Gemmatales > Gemmataceae > JAIOQJ01. The sequence continues at coordinate 1,404 of JAIOQJ010000273.1, forward strand.
GTCTTCGCTCTCGCGATCAACAGGCGGCCCAAGGTCATGCGGGCCCCGAGCGGCGCGAACGGCGATCGGGCCGCGATGATGTATTCCTTCACCGCCTCGTCGAGTTCCCCGGCCGCCAGCTTCAGCGAGCCAAAGATGAGCCGGGCGTTCAGATGTCCGGGATCGATCGTCACCACGCGGTTTAACGCTTCGACCTGGGCTTCCCGATTACCGAGCCGTTCCTGACAGGCCGCGATCAGCATATTCACCTGGGCGTTGCGGCCGGGCACCGCCACCGCGTCCGTCCGCAGCGAATCGAGCAAGGGTGCCGCCTCGGCCCACTTCTCACGTTGCATCAGCACACGTGCCCGCAGATAGAGGATCTGATTTTCCGTGTTCCGTGCCTTTTCCAGTTTGCGAATAATTTCACCGACCCGTTCGAATTCGCTCTGCTGAATGAGCATGTCGCCGAGCGGTGCCAGGAGTTCGGTGGTATTCGGCAGGAGTTTCAGTCCTTGCTCCAGGCAGGCGATCGCGGCCGGCGAATTGCCGCTCGAAAGCTCCAACCAGGAAAGCGAGCGATAATAGCGAACGTCCTTATGATGCAGCGAAATCCCGTCCGCCAACACCGTGCGAGCCTTGGCGATCTCGCCCTTGGCTTGCAGCAAGTCCGCGAGAATCAGCAGGCCATCGACATTTTCCGGATCGAGCTCCAGCAACCGTTCCAGATCCTGGAAGCAATCGTCGACGCGGTTCTGGCTCCGCAAATAGCGGGCCCGCGTCAGATAGGCGTCCCCCGATAGGGGATTCGCACGCACCATTTTCTCGATCCACTTTTTGCCATCCTCGGGCAGGTTCAATTGCCGGATCAGCAACTCGGCCAGGAATTCGTAGCTGCGGATCCGCGTCGGATCGTACTCGACCGCTTTTTCGAGCGAGACGCGTGCCTCGTCGTGCTTGTTCTGAGACGACTGGGCGATGGCGAGCTTCTCCCAAAGTTCGCCATCACGCGACGACTCGTTGAGCAAGGCCCTGGCATGAATGGTCGCGTCGCCGTGCCGATTCAATTTGAGGCAGATATCGACCAGCTTGCGGCGGAGATCTTCACGGCCCGGCGACTCGCGCAGCACGCGCTCGTACAAGAACAGCACGTTTGAAAGGTCTTTGCGGTTATTCCCCTTGGATAGGATCAAATCGCCGAGCTTGACGGCCGCTTCGTGATCGCTCGGCCTCAATTCGAGATATTGCCGCATGTAGATGATGGCTTTGTCGAGCCGGCCCGTCTCCGCCGACCGCTCGGCTTGCCAGCGAAGCGCATCGATCGCCCGATCGGCCTGCACATGATGGATGATGAAGAGACCAACGCCAAAGATCACCATCGCGATGCAGAGTTTGAGCAGGAGGCGTTTATTGATCGTCGGCATGAATGGCCCATCCATGGGTTCGCTGAATAAGGATCACGAACCTCAAAGAGGCCCGCGAACCGTCCCGCACTTCCTAGGGGAAGCCCTATCCTATGTTGGCAAGCTAGGGCCTGTCAACGCGAGGTTTCGCGCCAAGCCCACCTCATTGGCATGAAGTTAAGAACTTTCACCACAGGGGCACAGAAATCACAGCGCGGGCACCCCGCAACCCAAGAAGTTTCACCACAGAGACACCGAGAACACAGAGAAGACCAGATGGCTAAAAATGCAGCCAAGGCGTATCGTCATCGTATCCGAACTCGCAAGAGTTAGGGTGCTTTGCGCGTCAGGGGCACCCGAATTCTTGCGAATTCGGCTACGGGCGTTCTGTCGTGAAAATTGTGTTACGAAAGCAAGAAACTCCGAATGAGTAGTACAGAGAAGACAGGAGAACTCAGCAAATGACCGCAAACGGGGTTTGCCTTTCCTGAATGCCGTGTTCCTCCTCTTTCTTCTCTGTGTCCTCTGTGTCTCTGTGGTTCAATTCTTAACTTGATGCTAATGGGGATCAACCCAATAACCCCGCCGCCATCTTCACAATCTCCTCCGGCAACGGCGTCCGCTTGAAACGGTAGATCGCCTGGTTCACGTCGGCCATTTCCTCTTCGATGTTGAACTGTTCGGAAACGGCGAGCAGGAACGGCTCTTTCAAGTTCTCGCGCAGATTCCGATAGCTCTTCTCGACGTCGGTCTTCCGCCAGTAGCCGAGGATTTCGAGGTAAACGCGTTTCCCGGACTTGCGATGCACCAGGCAGAAATCCGGCAGCCAGAACGACTTGCCGGCGGGCAAAATCGCTGTCTCCTCCGCGATGTCCCAATCGTCGATCTTAGCTTGAAACATCTCGGCGAACATCGTCAGTTCTTTTGGAGTGTAGTCGCCGTGGTCGATCTTGTGCGAATGAAGCCCATCGCCCGATTCGAGCAGAAAGACCTTCTCCTTCCGCTCCGCCCCCCAGCGAACCTCCGCTTTCAATTGGAAGCTCTTGCAGAGAAGCAGCGACGGCAGAAAATTGGCGAGTTGCATTCCGTATTTCTGCGTCGCGGAGAACAGGCTCAACGGCCCGTCGAGCCGCAAGGTCTGCGATCCCTTGCTCGCACTCTGGATCTCGCAAATCAAGCGATGAAACTTGACCGCGCGGAATAACTGCCGATAGCGGGCGGGCGACTCGCCGGTGATCGTGATGGTCACGCCCGTCGAGCGCAATAACACCGCCTGTGCCAGGGCGACGTTGTAGCGGCGTAGCAGATTCTCCGCCGTGATATCGTCGAAGCCGATCAGCCGTTGCTCCATCTTGAGGTCGGCGAACAAACCCCGATCGATCTGTTCGGGAGTTAGCCCCAGTTCGGTCCCGACCGCTGAGAGTACTCCGTCGCGGCTGAAATCGCCGTTGATTCGCGACGTTGCCGCGGCCAGGAAGATCTTCTCGCGGATTTCCTCGGGCGGCACCGTCGATTCGACTTCGAACTCGCAGCGATCTTCCAGCAGCTTCGCGAGGCCCTGATTCACCAACTGCGTCGGCGTATCGCCGATCGATTCGGAGACTTCCTCTTCCAATTCGCTGCGTGTCCGGCCGGTCGCCTCGCGATAGAGAAGAAGCATGTTCTCCGCCATCGAGCGCCATTGATCGTCGTTCTCGTCGATATAAATCGGCGTGATGCGACGATCGCGGCCATGACGAACGCGGACTTGGGTGCCGGTGAGCAAAACTTACTCCTCGCGCCAGTCTCCGAAAACCCTCTGACTCGCGGCTAAACTTCCTGCCATTATTCAAACGCCCCGTGCTGACGGCGGCGTTCGCTCGAAAATTCTTCCTGGGTTCCGAGGGCCACGACTTCGTAAAGCATGGCCTGCTTCTCGCCCTTCTTGCGGAGCAAACGGCCGAGACGCTGGACGTTTTCGCGGATGGTGCTGGTGCCCGAAAGAACGATGCCGACGTTCGCTTCGGGAACGTCAACACCCTCGTTTAAAACTTGGCTGGTCACCACGACCGAATATTCGCCCGAGCGGAAACGCTCCAGAATCAATTTCCGTTCGTGGGTTTTGGTCTGATGCGTGATGGCGGGGACGAGAAAACGGCGAGCGATCTGGTACACGGTCGCGTTGTCGGCCGTGAACACGATGACCCGATCGCGAGCGTGATCCTTGAGAAGTTGTTCCAGTTTTTCGATCTTGGCCCCGGCCGCGCGTTCGAGCCGTTTGTAGTCGCGGTAGGCCTGCATGGCCTCCCAGCCTTCGCGCGACCGACTAGCCTCGAAGATGAAATTCTGCCACCCTTTCGCGCCACCCAGCGAAATATTGCGATCGACGATAAACTGCCGGTATTTCTGCCGAGCCTGATCGTAACGTGCCTGCTCGTCGGCCGAGAGATTCACGAACGCTTTTTTGGTCCGGTATTCCGCGAGAAATTCGCCCGAGAGTTCCTTGATCTCCTTGCGATAGACGATCGGCCCGATCAGCCCCGGATAGGCCGCCTCCATGCCGTCGGCCCGTTCGGGCGTTGCCGTCAAACCGAGGCGAAACGGAGCGAGGCTGCCCACCGAGGAAAGAGCATACGTCGGTCCTGGCAGATGATGGCACTCGTCGAAAACCAGCAACCCGTAGCGGTCGCCCCAGCGTTCGAGATGGATGTAGGCGGAATCGTAAGTGGAAACCGTGATCGGCCGCAAATCGTAATGTCCGCCGCCGATCAGGCCGATGGTCGGTCCGAACGCCGCCAGGAGTTCACCGTACCATTGGTTCAGGAGATCGATCGTCGGCGTGATGACCAGGGCTGGGCGGGCGGTTTTTTCGATCGCCAGCATCGCGACAAAAGTCTTGCCCGTCCCGGTGGGAAGCACCACCACCCCCCTGCCCCGCTGCTTCCACCAGGTCTGCACCGCGTCAATCTGATGTGGATAGGGCGTCCGTTCGCTGGTCAGTTTCCACTTGGTTTCTTGCCAGGTGCGGGCCTTATCTTCGTACTCGATCTTGTTCGCTCGCAGATACTCAACGATGGCCCGATAGTGCCGTCCTTCCGCCCGTTCGGTCCCGGTCCGAGGGTCGGTCGCGACATTCGGCAAGGCCTTGCGCTGAGCAACCTCGCCGCCGGTGATGACGACCGTGCCACCTTCAAACGCCAGAAGAATCGGGGTTTCCATATCCAGCTAAGATAAACAAAAAAAGAAATCACGAGAACACGAAAGAATGGAAACACGAAATTGTCAAATCATTGCGGCTTGCGATGAAATTTTAGCCACGGATTGAACTCGGATCAAACATGGATGAAATCCAGAGCATTATCATCATCCTGGGTCTTATCCGTGTTTCATCCGTGGCTAAAACTCTTCGAATGCGGTTCGATCACGCCGTGCTTCTCTTCTTGTTTTTTCTGTGTCTCTGTGGTTCAACCGTCTTCGGTTTTGGTTCCGGCTCCGCTGGGTGGTGCTTTCGTTATAAAATTGTCGGCTTAACTTCGTCACGAAGCCGCCACGGCGACGCGTTCCTTTTTCTTTTCTCCACGCCGTACCGTTTCCACCGCACGCCGTAGTCGCTTGATGCCTTCGTGGATCTTCTCGATACTCGCGTCGCCGTAGCTCAGGCGAGCTTCGTTGGTCGGGCGCGTGCCGGGTTTTCCGACGTGGCCGAATTCGCCCGGAACGTAGATGACCCCTTCGCGAATGCACTCCTTCAGCAATTTCCCGCTCGGGCCAGCATTGATATCTTCCGGCAGCGTCAACCAGACGAACATGCCGCCGCGCGGCGACGTCCAGTGCGTACCTGGCAGGTCGCTGAATTCGCGTTCGAGAGCTTCGAGCATGGCGTCCCGTTTCTGCCGATAGACCCCCGCCAAGTAGCGGACCTGCTCGTGATAGGCCCCGTTCTCGATCAACGCGTTCAGAACGTACTGCGACAGATTGTTCGATCCGAAATCGTGATTTCCTTTCAGGCGTAGCAGCGGTTCGATCAATTCCGAGGGGAGCAACGCGTAACCCGTCTTCAAGCCGGGAGCACACGGCTTCGAGAACGTCCCCGCGTAGATGACGAATTCGTTGCCGGTGTCGTGACTCTTGATCGACCGCCAATCGTCCCCTTCGAAACGAAGCTCGCGATACGCGGCATCTTCGAGGATGAGAATCCGCTGGCGATCCTGGTAACGGCGGACGATGTTCAACAATTCTTTCCGACGTTCCGGCGACAGTGAGCGGCCCGACGGGTTCTGGAAGTAATCGACCACGTAAAGGAGCTTCACGCGATGTAGTTCGCCCGCCCGGTCAAGCTGTTCAAGAAGTCGGGCCAGTTCCTCGGTCTGCATGCCCTCCTCGTCCATTGGCACGGTCAACACGCGCACGTCGCCGCTCGCCAGCACGCTGTGATAGACGAAATACGACGGGGCCTCCGTGATCACGATATCGCCCGGATCGAGCAGGATTTCGGAAAGCAGGTAAAGCAACTGCTGCGAACCGGTGGAAACGACGACATCCTGGGCCGTCAGGTTCAGTTGCTCCGGCTTCACGCCGTCGAGATTGCAAACGTGCTGGAGGATCTTCTCGCGAAGAAGTGTATACCCCTGGGTCGTCCCATATTGCAGGGCGGCCTTGCCGGTCTGCGGGTCGGCGAACAGTCGGGCCATCGTATCGGCAACGGCTTTGACGGGGAGCGAATCGGTATCGACCAGCCCGGCGGCCAGGCTGATGAGATTGGGATTCTCGATCGCCTGTTCCATGAAGTAGCTGATCGGTGATTCCGGCGTTCGGTTCGAGCGTCCGGAGAACGAAAAAGAAGCCAGGCCCATTCGCGCACTCCCCATGCAAAAAGAAAAGGCCCCGGAGAACTCTCCGGGGCCTTTGATCGTGTTACTGGATCAGTTCCCGGAGGTTTAAGTGTGAACGGCGGCGGCAACGGCAATGGCCACAGCGTGGGCGAGGGCGGCGGCAGCCGCGATCGTCACGATGGAAACCCGAATTTTTGCCGCGAACGCAAACATGAAAACGCTCCAGATTATGAATTGGAACTTTATTACACGTTCTTGAAAGTGGCAAGTGCGGCGAGGAAAATCAAAATAGCAATCACGAAAACGCGAAAGAATGAAAGCACGAAGAATGCAAAAACCATTTGAACCACAGAGACACAGAAGCACAGAGAAAACCAAAAGAGAGGATAAAACAGGCCAATTTTCTATCCGCCTAATTTCATCGTATTCTCTGTGTCTCTGTGGTTCAAACTCTTAAGCCTGCGGCCTGCTATTTCGTGTTTTCATTCTTTCGTGCATTCGTGATAGGGTTCTTCGATTTCCAAACCACTCCCCCACAACCCGCGTCGCCGTTACAATCGCTCCGATCGTCATGATCCGGCAATTGGGTGAAATTCCGATATCAATCCTTTCGCGGAAAAGTTGCTTCGTGATTAGAACCAGCGTACCCTTTCACAGGAGAATAACGCGACGATTCGAATTAACCAGTAATCAACGCCTTCGACGGCTCGACGGATTGTTCGAGCAACAGGATCCGAAGACGACACCCGGCAGGCTGCCACATAATCGAGGATTGCATCATGTTTCGCAACCGACTCATTCTAACCCTGGCCCTGATCGCTCTGATGATTCCCATTCTGGGTTGCGGCTCACGGCACCGCTGTTGCGGCCCCCGCCCTAATTCGAGCATGGCACCTCCGCCGCCGAACTGCTGCAATCCGCCCCCGGGCAACTTGCCGCCCCCGCCGTCAAGCATGGGCGGCTTCTGAGAAAATCCGTACCTTTCGATTTTTCTTCGAAAGGGCGAGCGCTCATTCGTTGTAATTTCACAGATCGGCCTTCGCGGCCGATCTGTTTTCTTTCCATCTCCTTCACTGACGCATATTCCCGGTCATTCATCGCGGTCCGAATCGCGAAATTCATCTTTCTTCATTTGCTCGCCATCCATCGACGGGTGATAGTTGCTCACGGTTTCGCGCCAGGGACTTGACGCCGCCACTGCGGGGGCGAAGAGATCGGTGAAATATGCCGTGCACCAGGAATCCGAATCGCGGCGTTCTGCCCGGTTCTGACTTGCTCACCGCTTCACATTGTCTGAGGGCGAACTCATGAGGAGGATATGTACGTCATGGCTCGACGAATTACTTTCATCGCTCTGTTTGTGGCTTTCACGCAACTTACCATGGGATGTCACCGTCACAAGTGCTTCACCCACGAAAAACGCATCCATCGAAAACATGCGGCTGCCTCCATCTGCAGTCCCTGTAGTAGTTGTGGCTCTTCCGTCATCGGCTCATCGGTCGTCAACTCACCCATCGTCACCACACCCGTCATCAGCTCCCCCCCGATCCTTCAGCCGGAACCAATCCAGGTACCAAAGAAGATGCCAGCGACGGGCGCGGTAATGTCGAAATCCGCAGAAGTCGGCTTCGATCGCTAAGAGTCGGTTCGCCCTAAACCATACCCGATTCCCGCTTGCGCTTTTCCTCGGCCGAACTGCCGCGCAGGTAGATCGGCTCGAGCGCGGCCAGATCGGCGCAAGGGCGATCTTCGTTCCTTCTCGCCACCGCGAGCAATTCCCCGCATTCGGGGAATTGCTCCTTCAGCACCGTCACATCCACGGGCAATCGCTCGCGAACCATCTCGACCGCCGGCCCCGCGATCAGCGAGCCAGGCCGTAGCTCGGCCAGCCATTCCGTGAAGGCACAGATGCGAATCGGCTGATGCGAAACCCACACGCCGGTCGTAGCGCGCACGAAGCGTTGGCAATACACCTGCCCCTGCAACGCATCGGCGATGATTTCGAGGACTTCCCCGTCATCCGCGACCGCCGCCGCGATGGCATCGAAAGCCGACACGCCATACAACCGGCAACCGGTCGCGAAAGCAAGCGCCTTCGCGGAGGCGATGCCAACCCGCAACCCCGTGAAACTCCCCGGCCCGATATCGACGATCACGGCCGTCAAATCGCGTGCCTTCCAACCCTGCTCATCGAGCAACTCCCGGGTTCGCGTCGCCAGGTCGCGCGCATGCCGGCGAGCCTCCGGCAGCACCCGCGTCGCCAGCACCCGTTCTCCCGCAGAGACGGCCACCCAGCCGACTTTGCCCGATGTTTCCAGAATCAGTGTGCGTTCGAACATGGGGATAAATTAAGATTTTTCACCACAGAGACACAGAGACACAGAGAAAACTGAAGAATTCGATGAGAAGCCGCGAACGGAATTCTCCCTCAACATTTCTTCTATCTTTTCGGCATTCTTCTCTATACCTCTGTGTCTCTGTGGTTCAGCTCTTATCTTGATGCCCGGAATTGCCTTTCATCTGGACAAATCTTCATAAAATAGGCGTTCTTGTCAATCTTCTTCAACACCCAGGATCTGAAGATGGAACCGGTGATCGTCCACATCGACGGAGCGGCCCGGGGAAACCACGGACCGGCAGCATTCGCGTTTGTCATCCAATCTCCGGGCCAACCGCCCGTGGAAGAACACGGCAAGCTTGGCGACACCACCAACAACATCGCCGAGTACACCGCCCTGCTCCGCGCCCTGGAAAAGGCTGCAACGCTCTCGCTGAAACACCTGCACGTCCACAGCGACAGCGAACTCCTCGTCAAGCAGATGAACGGCGAGTACCGAGTCAAAAATGCCGACCTCAAGGAACTCTACGATCAAGCCCAGGAACTGCTCGATGAGTTTCAGCACGTCAAAATCACCCACGTCCGCCGCGAAAACAACAAGCGGGCCGACCAACTCTGCAACATCGCCCTCGACGGCGACAAACCCAAAGCCGCCACAAAGCCCCGCAAAGAAGCCAGCCACGCCAAAAGCGACCCCGCGGCCGTCAGAGACGATTGCCTGGTCTGCCTCGAATCCGCCCGCCAATCCTGGATCGCCAACGACCCGCGGGCCCCAAGTGCCGCGCAGGTGTGGGAGCAGCTTTGGAGTGTGTTGGAGGAAGGTGGGGTGTTGAAGAAGAAGTGAGCGGATCCCTCTTCCGACCCCGAGAGGGGTCGCAGCCATTAGCCGGCGGTTGAGCGAAGCGACACCGCCGGTTACGATCAAAACCCTCTTTCGACCCCGATAGGGGTCGCAGCGATTAGCCGGCGGTTGAGCGAAGCGACACCGCCGGTAGAGCCCACCCATCCCAACCGACCCCGGTAGGGGTCGCAGCGCGCTACGACCCCTACCGGGGTCGGAATAAGGCACGGGTCACGTACCCCGGGTGCGCGAAGCGCGACCCGGGGCTAATAGCTGCGACGCCTACCGGGGTCGGAAAACGACAAACGCAGACGTTGTTACGGAGCCTATTGTTCAAATCGGTACGGCTTTGCGCCCAGTCCAGAGTCAGCGGATTCATAAAGCACATGCCCTCGTTCCATAATCTCCCGCATGAACCAATCGTTGTGCGATAGGCTGCGGTAAGCGATCTCGTCGGGAAAGCGAACCAGCAGATCCATTCGCGAACGACGGGGAATGCGCCCGCGAATCTCGACAGCCTTACGGCGCGTTTCCGCTTCGGGAATGTCCATGACGATCAACAAATCGACGTCCGAATCGTCGATCGGCGTCCCGTACGCATGCGATCCAAAATGGATGATCTTGATCGTGCGGAATTCCCGCACGATATCGTCGCAAGTGGCCAAGATTTGTTGACGACCGATCATGTGAGGATCTTGCCAAGAGATTCGGGTCGAATGCAGACGTATCCCTAGTACCCCGTCCAGACTTAATTTTTGGATGGCGGTCGGTTCCTCTTAGCCCCGTTCACGGGGCTTTCGCGCAGCGTTTAGGCCCGCCGTTTACGGCGGGTTGGAATCGCGAAAACATCTGCGTTTGAGCCCCGTTCACGGGGCTTCTCGCTGTTCGGCTTTAGCCTTTCAACTCGAGTCGTCGCCCACGTTTGTCTTTCAATTGGTTTGTATACTCGGGCTAAAATGGCTCAAGCCGAACGGCGAGAAGCCCCGTGAACGGGGCTCGTTGGAATGAAAGTGGATTTCCCTGAACCCGCCGTAAACGGCGGGCCTAAACGCTGCGCGAAAGCCCCGTGAACGGGGCTAAGAGGAACCGGAATGTTTAAACCCCAAAATTTAGTCTGGACAGAGTACTAGGGACCCTTGGAAAACTACTCCTTTCCGAGCAGCAGATCCACGACCCAGCAACCCCGAACGTGCGGCCCGTCGCCTCGACAATGGTGGATGATTTCATCGCTATCGCATCCGGCGTCCATCAGGGCATCGGCGAGAATGGGAAGGCGGTCGAAGGCGTGTTCTTCGTAGATGGCGGCGGCAAGGTCAACGACGGTGGACGTGAGCCAGCGAGGGTCGATGGTGACGGGGCGGAAAGGGTTACCGAAGATGCAGGAGATGATTTGCTTCTGGGAAAGCATCTCATTTTTGTTGGCAGCTTGCCAAGCAGGTGAATTGGGCAACGTACCGGCAGCGAAGCAGGCAGCAGCACTTGCTGCGTTGCCTATACACTGTAAATCGCCGTCAATCGCTTGATATGCGGCGCCACCCGCGTCCGGCATCGCACATAAAAGCGGTGTTGCATACGTACCTTCGTCGGCTGCGTCGGACACGGCTACCCACCCGTCCCTTGCTGCCCTAAGAGCGAGAGTGAGGCTGTCATCCCCTTCCCCTTCTTCCTCTTCCAACCGTTCAATTAATTCGACGGCCTGGCGGAACCGCTCATCAACAAGAAGATGCCAAATCCGGCGAAGACTTGCACACGACAACAGATTTAATTTACGACGCTTGTGCTGCTTAAACGGGTGTTTTTCGTCTTGGAAGCGCCAATACAAGAACGTCGCCATTTCTTGCGAGTCGGCGCATTCAAGCCATTCGGCTTCGGTCATGACCTACTCCTTTCCGAGCACCAAATCCACGACCCAACAACCCCGAACGTGCGGCCCGGCACCTCGGCAATGGTGGATGATTTCTTCGCTGTCGCAACCGGCGTCCATCAAGGCATCGGCAAGGATTGGCATTCGGTCAAAGGCTCTTTCGTTGTAAATAGTGCGAGCAAGGTCGATGACGGTAGGAGTAAGCCAGCGAGAGTCGATTGGCTGATGGCTCGAAAAAACATCTCTCAAGAGAGCCATTTGCGTCTTTACTTCGCTTGCCAGCAACATCTTGCCTTCATCCCCAGCTTCTGCCCTGACCTTATCATAGTCCGTCGCATCCGGCACGAATATTAAAGCCGTACACCAAGACACCTCGTTAGTGGACGGTCCCCGAATTGCCCACCTCGATGCATACCTGGCAGTGTGAATAGGCCACCACCACAAATGCTGCTTACGAGCAATCCTCTGGGGATCGATGAGTACGGGTTCGTCGGGGCCGAAATCCGCATCCATGCCGCGCATGAGCCGGTCCGTCCACTCAAGTTCCGCGATTTCGGCTTCGTTGTTGACTCTGGACAGCATTTCTCTTGTTGCTTGCCCGTCGGCATATAACTCCGCAACTCGAACCGACTCGTGGCTGCGCGGATCTCGGATCAGATGCCAGAATCGCCTGCAGCACGCACAAGCAAAAAGTCGATGCTTGCGAGTGCTCATTTGATAAGCCGCTTGGATCACCACTTCCGGCTTCATCGATGCAAACACTTGTTCGCTAATCATATAAGCTCGCAATTTGCTCCGCGAAAATCCTTCGATCAGCGCGACGAACTTTCATTTCTTCTGCTATCCCATTCAGACGCCTAAGAAGCCGAAGTCTCGAACGGGCTTCAAGGTTGGCAGCATGGAGGATTCTTCGCATGCAGTGCAGGTGGAAAAAGATCTCGAACTGATTCAGGTGGCAGAAATGGTGAAATAAGGCAGAAAATGAACAGCGGGATACGGGAGTCGAACCCGTTTCACAGCCTTGGGAAGGCTGGGCACAGCCGGTATACCAATCCCGCGCTTTTGAGAATTGTAGCCCCTTCGTCGGCGGACGCAAGAGAGTAGCCCGCACTTTTCTGGTCGCCTTCGTGGTTTTCGCCCCGGATGGGGCGTCCGGCCCCGGGCGAGGTCGGGGCACGCTTCCCTCCGAATCGCGTGGATGCGCTATAAACTCGTAACAAAACGCTCGTTATTCGTAACAAAACGAGACGAATACGTCTCAAAACGCCTGCTCATTCATAACAGAACGCTAGCAATTCGTAACAGAATGCCCCTCATTCGTAACAAGAAATGGGTCGTTCGTAACAGGATGGGTGTGCGAGTTTGCTGTTACGAATGCGATCCCTGAGGCTCGGAAACCCTCGCCTCAGGGCGTGGATTGTTTCAAGCCCTGAGGCGAGGGTTTCCGAGCCTCAGGGATC
>JAIOQJ010000274.1 GCA_021413475.1 Planctomycetota bacterium
GCCCGACCGCGTGTTCGGGGAGACCTTTCTTACCCGTGGGAACCTCACGAAGAGGCTCCGCCGACAGAAGTGCTGGGAAACAGAGGATGATCGCCCAGGAGAATCGATAAAGCGGCATGTGCTTCTCCATTGCAGCGAAGAGCGGAACAATCGCGACGCCCGGTTATCCAAGGTGACGATTGAGGAGGGGGGAAGCAACAGACATGTGAGGTGATCCGCAATCCCCGAGGCTCGCAAAGCCTCGCCTCGCGGCTTGAAGGTGTTCTTTCCCAAGCCCCGGGCGAGGCTTTGCGAGCCTCGGGGATCGGCTCCATCAATCCTTCAACCAAAACCGCACGATGCAGTAGAGCGCATTGAACGCGTCCTTCATGCCGATCTTCTTGCCTTCCTCGTACGTGCGCCCCGAGTAGCTGATCGGCACTTCATAGATGCGCCACGCCGGCTTTTTCTTCTTGGCGATCTTGGCGGTGATTTCCGGCTCGAAGCCGAATCGATCCGACTTGAGCGTAATCCCTTGCAACACTTCTCGCTTGAAGACCTTGTAGCAAGTCTCCATGTCGGTTAGGTTCAGGTTAGTGAAGAAATTCGACAGCAACGTCAGCCCTTTGTTGGCGACGTAATGCCAGAAGTAAAGCACACGGTGGTTGTCGCCGATGAAGCGCGAGCCGAAGACGACATCCGCCCGGTTTTCGATGATCGGTTGCAGCAAGCGCGGGTATTCGGCTGGATCGTATTCGAGATCCGCGTCTTGCACGATGACAACATCCCCCTTCGCGTGCTGGAAACCGGTCCGCAGGGCGGCCCCTTTTCCCTGATTGTGTGGGTGGTAGATGACGCGGATGTTCGGTACCTTCTCCATTTCCATCAAGATCGAACGTGTGCCGTCGGTGCTGTAATCGTCAATTAGGATTAGTTCCTTGGGAATCGGAACCTCTTGCACGCGGCGGACAATTTCCTGAATCCAGTTCAGCTCGTTGTAAACGGGAATCACGACCGAGAGAAGAAAACCGGGCGGAATTCGATAAACACCAACCTGACGGCACGGCGCTTCGCCGAGCAAGGAATGTAAAACCTTGAGCCTTTTTTCGGGATCCTGGGCGATTTGATCGATCATCGCTTCAAATTCGGTGGTCCCGAGGGACGTGTTGGCATCGCTAGCCATCGGGTCGGTTCTCCAGGATTCGTGAAGACTTATACGAGAGGAACAGCGAAATTATGTAAAAGCGGGCAAACGAGGGCAAGAGCGCAAACACCTCTTCCGAAATACATGAGAAACATCGTCTTAGCATTAGGACGAAGAAATAAGCTGTATTGACACCCCTTCCCATGCCGAACTACGATCATGGGCCATTGGGCACAGGCGGCAGCCGATGGAACGGCCGCGCCACGTGGAAGGGAGTCTCAAGATGAGCAGCAACCAGCCGATTAATGTTCCGTTGTGCGACCTCGGTGCTCAATATCAAGAAATTCGGACCGACGTCGAAGCCGCGGTCACCCGCGTGCTCAATAGCGGTCAGGTGATCCTAGGGCCGGAAGTCGCCGCCCTGGAACGAGAAGTCGCCGACTACTGTGGAGCCGCCGAGGGCATCGGCTGCGGTTCCGGGACGGACGCATTGCTACTTGCTCTGCACGGCCTCGAAATCGGGCCCGGCGACGAGGTGATTCTCCCCCCCTTCACGTTTTTCGCCACTGTTGGCAGCGTGCTCCGCTGCGGGGCGACGCCGGTCTTCGCCGACATCGATCCGATCACCTTCAACATCGACCCCAAAGAGATCGCGGCCAAGGTAACGGACAAAACTAAGGCAATCATGCCAGTTCACCTCTACGGTCAGTGTGCCGACATGGAGCCGATCTGGAAGATTGCCGAGAAGAATAATCTTGTCGTGATCGAAGACGCAGCCCAGGCGATCGGGGCCGAGTATCAAGGGAAAAAGACGGGAACGCTCGGCGGCATCGCTTGTTTCAGCTTCTATCCGAGTAAGAATCTCGGCACATACGGCGATGCGGGTCTGGTCACCACCGACAACCCGGCCTGGGCAGCCCGTATGAAGGCTCTCCGCGTGCATGGGATGGAGCCTAAGTACTACCACAAGTATTTAGGCTGGAACGCCCGCATCGACGCCATCCAGGCAGCGATTCTACGAGTGAAATTGCCTCATCTCGAACGCTGGACGATCCAGCGCCAGGCGGCGGCGGAGCGGTACGACGAATTAATCGAAGCGACCCGCCTCCATCGTTTCATGCAGCGCCCGGCCGTAATGGAGGGCCGCCGGCATGTTTATAACCAGTACGTCGTTCGCGTCCCCGTCTCGGAACGCGACACGCTGATGCAGCACATGCGGCAAAACGGCGTTTCGTGTGAGATCTATTATCCGTTGCCGCTGCATCTCCAAGAGTGCATCAGCCATCTCAACTATCGGCCGGGTGATTTCCCGATCAGCGAAGAGGCCTGCCACTCGGTCATCGCGCTGCCAATGTTCCCAGAGATCACCGCGTTGCAACAGCAACGCGTGGTGGATGTGTGTGCCGGGTATCGCATGAAGCAGACGCGTGTAGCGGCGTGAAATTTAAAGCGATTAGGTTCGCCGAACGCATCATGCACAGCAGGTAGATGCTTCCCCTTAAACAAGAAGACAACGAACTTATGACGGCGAGCATCGGGCATACGGCCGACGCTCCCCTTGTCGGAAAGAATCTCACCAGAATTCACGCCGTCATGGCGCCATCCGTTGCGCCGGCCCATTAAGAAAATTCGTCCCTTGCCCAAGCGAATCCTGTATCCAGCGCAACCAAAATCGATTGGAGAAGACTCGGTAAAGATCGAATCCGTGTAATGCAGCCACGGTGTCAATGGGACCGCCGCCAGGCACGAGCCGAGGACCCACCATCGCCATGCGACCTGGCGGCGGTCGAACGCGACTCCCCAGATGAGAAACGCGGCGGCGTAGAAATAGGCTGCAAAATCAATTGGGTGTGACCGGCTTGGCTCGCCCTGGTTTTCTTAATTGTAAGTATGTTTGACGGTTCAGCCGAACGTGACAAAAGTGCCTCCTTGAGGCAACATGGCAGTAGCAACTCCGCTAATCACCAGAAGGAGGCTCTGTCATGTTGGCACACCCGGTTGAACACCTCAAGCATGATTTCGGGAAATCGGTCGAATGGCAAGTGGCCGAGGCGCGAGCCCAACTTGGCTCTCTGGAGCAGTGGGTCGTGGAGTCGGCGCGGGGCGGCCTGTCGGCCCACAAGGTCGAACGCTACCTGTTCGATGGCGTGCTCCGGATGGGGGCCTCCCTGTTCAAGGCCTTTCTCGAACTGGTCGGGCCGGGCGACCTAGTGCCACGTCCAGACTAAATTTTCGGGTGTCGGCCGGACCCTCTTAGCCCCGTTTACGGGGCTTTCGCGCAGCGTTTAGGCCCGCCGTTTACGGCGGTTTAGAATCGCGAAAAACACTGCGTTTGAGCCCCGTTCACGGGGCTTCTCGCTGTTCGGCTTTAGCCGTTCAAGTCGTGCCATCGCCTCGATTGCCGCACCTATGGCTGGTATATTCGGGCTGAAATGGCTAAAGCCGAACGGCGAGAAGCCCCGTGAACGGGGCTCACTGGAGTGATAGTGGATTTCCTTCAACCCGCCGTAAACGGCGGGCCTAAACCGCTTCGCGGGAAGCCCCGTGAACGGGGCTAAAAAGAACGATCCAATATGATGCAACTCCAAAATTTAGTCTGGACGGGGCACTAGGTTCGACCGCCACTCTCGACAATGGCCGGGTTGTGCCCCGCTTGCCAACACAACTTCATCGCCGGCTGCTGACGGTCTTCGGCCCCTTCACCATTTCCCGCTGGGTGTATGCCCCGCGCGACGGCCAGAAGATCGAAGTGGCTCCCACCGACCAGCGCCTGCAGTTGCCCGAGAGCAAACTGTCGTATCTGCTTCAGGAGTGGGACCAACTGCTGGGCATCGAACACGCCTTCGGCAAGGTCCGCGACACCCTCGCGAGCGTCTTGCGGCTGAAGCAATCGGTTGACACGCTCGAACGCAAAAACCGCCAGATGGCCGAGCCTGTCCTGGAGTTTCACGAGTCGCAGCCGCCGGTGAAGCGGGCCGAGGAAGCCGAACTGCTGGTGGTCACCGAGGACAACAAGGGAGTGCCGATGGTGCGTCCGCCTGCGGAAAAGCCGGTCGGCGCTCATCGTTCGAAAGGCGAGAAAGCGAACAAGAAACAGATGGCCTGCCTGGGCTGAGTCTACTCGGTGGACCGACACGCGCGCACGCCCGACGAACTGCTGGCGATCCTGTTCCGCGAACCGGATCGTCCCCAAACCAAGCCGCCGGAGGCCAAGCAGAAATGGTACTGGGCCGAACTGACTCAGACGCACGACAGCGTCGAGGTGCGCGGCTAGGAACTGGTGTTCGCCCATCTGAGCAACGAGATCGAACGCCGCCGTCGGCCGGGTCAAGTGCTGATCCATTTGTGCGACGGTCAGAAATCGCTGGAGACCGACCGAAGCAACTTCCTGCCGACCGATGCCCGGACGGTGGATATTCTCGATCTGATGCACGCCATCCCCCGGTTGTGGGACGCGGCCCATGTCTTTCAGCCCGAGGGCAGCCCGTTTGTGCGTGAACGCTTGCGGGAAGTGCTCAACGGCCGAGTCGCGAGCGTCGTTTGGGGACTCCGCTACCTGGGGACGACGCGGCACATCGCGGGCGCTGACCGCAAGCGGCTACGCCGAGCG
>JAIOQJ010000275.1 GCA_021413475.1 Planctomycetota bacterium
GGCGAACGTTTGGCTCGAAGCACCGAAGGGCCGCGTCAAGATTCTCGATTTCGGCTTGGCCCGCGCTCAAGATGAAGACATCCACCTGACGAAAAGCGGTGCGGTCGTCGGCACGCCGGCGTACATGTCGCTCGAACAAGCGCGCGGAGAGCCGGTCGACGCGCGCACCGATCTCTGGAGCCTGGGCGTCCTACTTTATCGACTCTGCACTGGGAATCAGCCGTTCGACGGCCCGAACACGATGGCGGTGCTCACCAAGATCGCCATCGACACGCCAAAGCCCGTGCGCGAGTGGAACCCGCAGGTACCGGTCGCGCTCGAGGCCTTGATTCATCAACTGATGTCGAAAAAGGCCGCCGATCGGCCGGCCTCGGCGAAGGAAGTCGTCGAAGCCCTGAAGCGAATTGAAAAGTCACCAGGCGCGGCCGGAGCGCCCAAGGCACCGGATGTCGTGAACGTGTCGATGCCGACCGAGATGGTGAATGACGATTTCGAGGTTCTCGATGACGACGATGACAAACCGAAGAAGTCCAAAACCGGCAAGAAAAGTAAACGCGACAAGACGATCGCCGCCGCCGCCCTTGCGAAGCAGAAGCGTTCGAAGATGATGCTCATCGGTGGTGCCGGCGGCGTGATTGCGCTTCTGCTAGTCGTTATCATCGTCCTGATGTCGGGGAAAGATAAACCCGCCGCCGAGCTCGCCGACAAAGGAAAGACGTCGGCCGTGGTGCCGGTGAACCAGGACCCGAGGTCGGTGACACCAGTGGTGCCGAAGAAGGATCCGGTCGTGAAGGTCAATCCAAAGATGAACGACCCGATCGTGAAGGTCGACCCGAAGATGAATGACCCGATTGTGAAGGTCGACCCGAAGATGAACGATCCGATCGTGAGAGTTGACCCGAAGATGAATGAGCCCATCGTGAATCTCGATCCGCCGCCGCCATTGTCTGCCGACGAAAAGGAAGCGCAAAAACTTCAGGCGGAGACCTCGGCGAAGTTAAAGGTGCCGGTCGAAACCATGAACAAGATCAGTATGAAGCTGGTGTTGATACCGCCGACCGGCGGCGTGGAAAGAGCGTTTTACATTGGAAAATACGAGGTGACGCAATGGGAGTGGGAAAAGGTTATGGATTTCCTCCCCAGCCAGTTGCGTCCGAATGACCCGCAACACAAATGGATGAATACGCATCTACACCCAGTTGAGCGAGTTAACTGGTTGGATTGTGCGGAATTCTGCAACAAACTGAGCGAACGAGAAGGCTTGAAGCCGTACTACGACATCAAAGTGGCGGGCCGCAATGGTGTAATGGCTAGACAAATCGCGGATGGCACCGCAACGATTTTGGGCGGCAACGGTTACCACATTCCCACGGATCTGGAATGGGAAGCCAGCTATCGAGGCGGATCCAAGGCGACATACCACTTCGGAAACAACGTGGAGGATCTGGACCACTTCGCGTGGTACGCCAAGAACAGCGGCGGTCTTCCGCACGCGGTCGGGATGAAGAAACCAAACGCGTTTGGATTGCATGACATGAACGGAAACATCCACGAATGGACGGAGAATCGACGGCCGAACAATGCCGAGACATTGGCTTCCCTTCGCGGTGGAAGTTGGAGCGCCTCCGCGGCCAGTTGCCCGGCGACGTTCAAGCAGCCCAATGGGTACCTGAACCGCGGCAACGACACGGGCCTTCGCGTGGCACGAGGCATTTCTGACTTGGATGGTCCCAAAGTGGCGGCCGCCCCTCACAAGACGCAAACAGAATGGGCGGCCAAATTAAAGGTGCCGATCGAAACAGTCCACAGGAACGGCATTAAGATGGTTTTGATACCTCCGGCGGATGCCGCGTTGCCGAAGGCCTACTATTTGAGTAAGTGCGAGGTGACGCAAGCGGAGTGGGCAAGAGTGATGCCTCGCGTCTCGAGCTACTACAGCAAAAATGGCGGCGAGAGAACTTTCGTCGGGGAGATGGATACGAGCAACTTCCCGGTGGAGGGCGTGAACTGGTTCGACTGCATTGAATTC
>JAIOQJ010000209.1 GCA_021413475.1 Planctomycetota bacterium
CAGTTCCTTGAAGCCTTCGAGATCGTCCGGTTTCAGAGCTTCCTCGAACCAGGTGATCTGATAATTGCCGAGCATCTTGGCGGTTTCGATGGCCCAGCGTGCGGTGTGCGGCCAATATTGCTCGCTACCGCCGGCATCGACCATCAGTTCGACATCCGGCCCCACGGTTTCGCGGGCGGTCTTAATGAGCAACTCGTCCATGGCCCGGCTGACCCGGCCGAAGGGGCGCCAGCCCATCTTAATCGCCTTGAAGCCGCGGCTCACTTGCTGCAGCAATTTCTCTTTCAGAATGTTCGGTTCATCGAACAAAATCGAGGCGTACGGCTTGATGCGGTCGCGGTAGTTGCCGCCGAGCAAGCGAGAGACGGGCTGGTTGAGTGCCTTGCCCATCAAATCCCACAGGCCGATATCGATGCCGCTGATGGTGTGCTCGATGGCCCCGCCGCGGCCGTACCAGAACGAATGCTGGCGAAGTTTCTCGCTGACACGCTCGGCCTCGAAAACCGTCTCACCCACGAGCATTGGCTTCAAATGCGTGAGCGACGCTTCCACGAAAACGCGGTTGGTAAAGCACGAACCCAGGCCGATCATTCCCGAATCAGCGACGACTTCGATGAGCGTGTTCATCTGCTCGTTCGGATCGGTCCCGCCGGGCCAACCGGTGTCGTGAGTCGCGCCGCTCAAGGGGATGGTTCGGACGTCAATAATCTTCATGAAGAGACTCCGCGTGAAAGCGTGTTTTGGAGGAAGCGTCAGTATAGTGGCGGGAGATTTGGATGGCAGGGCGAGTTTGGCGAGCCAGGTTGCGTAAGCACCTGGAGTTGTAAAACCTCCTTGCGGGCTTTGCCGATGGCGGTGGTCGCGGCGTTCGATTTCAGGGCCGTCGCCAGGTAAAGCGTCGCTTGCGAGAGGTTCAGTTGGCATTCCGGCAGGCCGACGGTTTCCACCGCGCGCCACGCTGCGGAGGCGATCAAAAGAGCCATCGGGTCGGCGTTGCCCACGTCCTCGGACGCGAAGATCACGATCCGACGGGCGACAAAGCGCGGATCCTCACCGGCTTCGAGCATCCGGGCCAGCCAGTAGACCGCCGCGTCCGGATCGCTGCCGCGCATGCTCTTGATGAAGGCACTGGCGAGATCGTAATGGGCATCGCCGGTCGGGTCGAAGTCGATCAATTTCCGCTGGATCGAATCCTGGGCGATGGCCAGGGTGAATTGAATTGGTTTCTTCGTCTCGCCCGTCGATTTCACCCCAATTTCAAGAGCGGTGAGAGCCCGCCGGGCGTCACCGTCGCAGATCTCCGCGAGGAACTCGAGGGCGTCGTCGTGCAGCACAATCGGTGTCTCGCCGAGCCCGCGATCCTTATCCGCGACGGCCCGGCGGACGATGGTCTTGATATTCTCCTTCGAAAGCGATTCGAACGTGAAGATCTGGCTACGGCTCAAAAGCGGCGTGTTGATCGCGAAGAACGGATTCTGCGTCGTGGCACCGATCAGGATAATCACGCCGTCCTCGACATCGGGGAGGAGCACGTCTTGCTGGGCCTTGTTGAAGCGGTGAATTTCATCGAGAAATAGGATGGTCCGCTCGCCCGCGGTTTCGAGTTCGTTGCGGGCCTGGGCCAGAAGTTCGCGAACCTCTTTCGTCCCTGCCGAGACGGCGTTCAAGGGCCGAAAGTGGCTCTTGGTGTGCTGGGCGATCACCTGGGCCAGTGCCGTTTTTCCCGTTCCCGGCGGACCGTAAAAGATCAACGAATTCAACCGATCCGCCAGCAGCATCCGGCGGAGGAGCTTGCCTTCGCCAAAGAAATGCTCCTGGCCGACGAACTCGTCGATCGATCGCGGCCGCATCCGCGCCGCCAACGGCCGAGCCTTGAGGCGATTCGTTTGGTGAAGATCATGGAAAAGGTCGATGGTGGTGATCCTCTGGTGAAGAGTGATTGTACTCCGAGCCGAGTTGAGAAGTAGTCCGGTTGCTCCGCAACCGGATTTCTGAACCCACTTCCGGTTGCGGAGCAACCGGTCTACATTCAGTGCCAACGCGAGAAGTAGTCCGGTTGTTCCGCAACCGGTCTCTCCGGTTGTGGAGCAACCGGACTACTTCATCGACAACTGCACTTGCCTCATTTATCTTGCTTGGGTATGGCGTGTTCTCGAGCTCGGAAAACCGCGCAGCGAGGGCATGATGGGCAATGCGGCGGCAATCGATTTGGACGATGTTTCGATCCGCTACGGGAAGGTCTTGGCCGTTGATCGGTTAACGCTGGAAATCCCGGCGGGTGAAATATTTGGACTGCTTGGCCCGAACGGTTCAGGCAAAAGTACGACGCTTGCCGGCATCGCTGGATCATTAGAACCTTGCTCCGGAACAATTCGAGTCCGCGGCATTACGCGGCACGAACAAGCCTCCGCATATGCAAGTCTCATCGGTCACGTTCCACAAGAACCGGCACTTTACGAAGAGTTATCCGCAGCCGCCAATCTGGACTTTTTCGCCTCCTTACATGGGGTGGGTCGGCGGGAACGCCGCCGACGCATTGCGCGCATTCTCGAAATGGTCGAGTTGGCGGAGCGAGCCGACGATCGCGTCGAGAGCTATTCGGGGGGGATGAAACGGCGGTTGAATCTCGCGGCCGCCCTGCTGCACGATCCTGCCGTGTTGCTACTCGATGAACCAACCATTGCACTCGATCCACATTCCCGCGAAGTTCTCTATCGCGTTTTGCACGAAGGGCGAGAACGCGGCAAGGCGATCGTGTTGACGACGCATCTTCTCGATGAAGCCGAACAATGGTGCGACCGCGTGGGGATCCTCAAAAAAGGGCGGCTCATCGCTTGCGGCCGACCGGCCGACGTGATGCATGATGCGGCAGATCGATCGCTTCTTGAGGGTGTCCTTCGTGAAGAACTCGCCGAGCAAATGGAAGTCGCGATCCGCCGCCGACTGGGGCCCGACATTGAATTTCAAGTAATCGGCCGCCGGATCCACTTGGCCGCGCCCGACGCGGAGCAACTCGGCCTTTCGCTGGCGGCCGTTGGCGCGGCAGGCGCGGAGATCGAATCGTTACGCACGCCCCCCGCCCGCCTCGAACGAAACGAGATGGACTACGGCCCCTTGGTAACGGCACGAGGGGAATCATGATTCGTCAAATCTGTCTGATCTGGTCGCTGGCCGGCAAGGACTGGAAGCTATTTCTCGCCGACCGGCGAGCGGCCGTCATGTGCTTTGTGGTGCCGATTCTGTTGGGGTCCGCCTTCGGATTGATCTTCGATCGGCCGGATCAACGCAATGGTCGGTCCCGATTGCCCGTCCTCGTTGTTGCCGAGGACGACAGCCCAGCGACTCGCGCGATCGTTGATGATCTGCGAGCTTCGGAGAATCTCGAAATCCGCGAAGTCGATCGCCTGACCGCAGAGAAAATGATCAGCAGCCGAGAGTGCGGCGTCGCGATCATCTTGCCGACCGGCTTCGGGACGGAGCGCGGCTTTCAAGAAGGTCGTAAGCCGGCCCTTGAAATGCTGCACCATCCGCTGGCCGCGATGGAAAGTCAATGGGCCGAGGGAGCCTTCACCGAAGTTGTCATGCGGCGAAAGGCTCGCGCCATGCTCGAACCGCTCGGCATGCAGGCGGCGGCCGACCGCCCCTTCGAAGTTCGGCGGCAGTCCTCTGCCAATGATTCGGAAGGGCCGTTCAATACCTACAGCCACAGTTTCAGCGGCATGACCCTTCAGTACCTGCTTTTCTGGGGCATGGAATGCGGGCTGTTGCTCCTTCGCGAACGACAACGCGGCATCTGGTCCCGCTTGATGAGCGCGCCAGTGCCTTTGACCACCGCCTTACTCGGCCGCGGATTTGCCACGGCGATGATCGCCATTCTTCAGTTCGCATGCACGTTCGGCTTCGGTTGGCTGTTCTTCGGAGTGAAGGTGTCAGGGTCAATGAGTGGTTTCTTGCTCCTGGCCGCGGGTGTGAGCCTGTTGGCCGCGGGGTTGGGCTTGCTCATTGCCGCTCTCGGCCGTACCGAGGCGTGCGCTCGTAGCCTGTTCATCGTCGTTATCCTGGCTGCCTCGATGCTTGGCGGACTTTGGATCCCTACTTTTCTGCTCCCCGAATGGGTGCGAAATTGGTCGCTGGTTCTGCCGACGAGCTGGGCGATGCGCGGCCTCGATGGCGCAACCTGGCAGGGGCAAGGACTCGCGAAGTTGTGGCCCAGCTTGCTCGCCGTTTACTTGTTCGCCGCCGTTTTTCTGCTTCTGGCACTGATTCGGTTCCATTGGTCCGAGTCACGCCGACGATACGGAGGAATCGCATGAAATCGACAGCTATCTGGATTCTGATGGGTCTGTTCGTCGCTGGAAGCGCATTCGGGGAAACGCCGCCGCGCGCGGAACCGCCGAAAGCGGTGCTGACGCTCGAGGATCAATTCGAGAAAAAGCAGGACATCTCCCAGTTTCGGGGGGATGTGGTGGTGATCCTCTACGGCGACCGGGAAGGAATGCCGGCGAATCGCGGGCTTGGCGAAAAATTGCACGTTCACTATCACCCGACCGCGAAAGGCTCACCGCCCGCTCAGGCCAACAAGGCTCCCGTGGTGGCGTTGCCGGGCGTTCGTGAAGGCGTTCGCTCGCCCGATGTTCGAGTTTTGCCGATCGCCTGCATCGGCAAGGTGCCCGAGGTTGTCAAGAATCTCATTCGAGCACGCGTCAAAAAAGAGTCGCCGGAGACGCTCGTCTTGCTCGATTTCGAAGGCAAAATGCAGTCGCAATTCGGCATGAAAGAAGGCATGTCCAATCTGGTTGTCCTCGACGCGCTCGGCCGTGTCCGCTTACGATCCACGGGCGAACTCGACGCCGCGAAGTTTACGAAATTGACGCAGGCGATTGATTCGTTGCGACAGGAAGCCGCGGATAGTAATAAGTAGTCCGGTTGCTCCTCAACCGGCCGCCCGGTTGCGGAGCAACCGGTCTACTTTCATTTCACACTCGCCACTTCTAGCGGGTATATTTCGACATATCTTTTTCCCCTCATTGACCCCACTTCCGCTGAACTAAGCAACACCCGCTCATCGTTGGCTCACCGGAGATTCGTCATGATCGCTTTCCGCCGCTTTTTGGCACTCATCGCTATTCTTCTATTCACTGGGACCCTGTCGGCCCAGGAGGGTCGGAAGCTGGCCTTGCTGGTCGGCGTGCAGAAGTACGAGTTCAAAGATCTGACGGAATTGAAATACGCGGAGAACGACGTCGCCGCCCTCGGCAAAATTCTGAAGGATGGCGGCTACCAAGTTGTGATTCTGAGCGAGAGCGAAGGAAAGAAAGACCCCGCCCTGCAACCGACCCACGCGAATGTCCTCAAGCAACTCGCGGCGATGGTGAAGGGGGGCAAACGGGCCGACACGATGCTGGTCGCCCTTTCCGGCCACGGGGCCCAGTTCCAGGGAGACTCCGAGAGCTATTTTTGCCCGTCCGACGCTCGACCCGAAAAGGAGACTGACAAACGGGCCAAACTACTACCAATGACCGAGGTCGTGCGCCTGATGAGCGATGGCGGCATCGGCACCAAGTTGATCTTCGTCGATGCTTGCCGTAACACGCCGGTCGTAGCTCGTGGCATCGACGGATCGGGCATTCGGCCCACGAAGGGGAGCGGCATTATCTTCAGTTGTTCCCGCGAACAACGGGGCCACGAGTCGGAGAAACTCAAGCACGGGATCTTCTTTCACTTCGTTATCAAGGGCCTGCAAGGCGATGCCGGCAACGGTCGCGGCGAAGTCACCTGGAATAGCCTGGTCGAATACGTCAGCGAGCAAGTCCCCGGCGAAGTCGAGAAACTGATGGGCAAAGGGACCCAGCAGGAACCGATCACGCTGGCGGATATCTCCGGCAAGTCGCCGTCGCTGTTGCGGGCGGGACCCGTGCGGCCCGTGGTCGTGACGAAGACGGAAGATGCCAGCGCCCACTACCGTCTCGGCCGGGAACTGGTCGACAAGGACGACGTGAAAGGTGCCCACGCGGCATTCGAAAAAGCCGCTGCCATCGAGCCGAAGAATGCCGACTACGTCGCCTGGCGCGGCTACACGTTCACCCGGCAGAACGAAATCGGCCGGGCCGAGCGCGACGCGGACGAGGCACTTCGACTCGACCCCAAAAATTGCTGGGCCTGGAACGTGAAAGGGATCATCTCGAACTCTCGCAACGAACAGGACGACGCGATCAAACACTACGAGACCGCCATCGGATACGCTCCCGAGGTCCATTACTTCTATCTGAATCTTTGCATGGTTCTGACGGCCAAAGGGAATTTCGACGAAGCTATCAAGAATGCCAACAAAGCGATCGACCTCAAACCTACCGATAGTTTTGGAGTTTATTTTCGTGCCCACGCCCTGGCGGCTCGCGGTCAATCCATGGACGCGATGAAGGATATCGACAAGGCGATCGAAATCGATCCCAAGCGAGGCTACTACTATCGCGATCGGGCCACCCTCTACATCAAGCTGACTCAGTACGACAAAGCCTTGGAAGATTGCCAAGCGGCATTCAAGAACGGTGCCGACGATGCGGAAACCTACACGTATCGCGGCATCGCCCAACACGGGCTGAAGGACTACGAGAAGGCCCTCGCCGATTACAACCAATCGCTGAAGCTCAACCCGAAGCTGGCGTTGACGTGGAAGTATCGCGGTATGCTTCATGCGAAGCAGAATGATTACGCGAAATCGATACCCGACTACAACGAGTCGATCCGGCTTTTCGATAAGGATTATGAAGCCTTCAGCGAACGGGGCGTCGCATTTTTCTTCCTCAAGCAACACGACAAGGCGCTGCCAAATTTCAACAAAGCAATTGAACTCGCCCCGAACTATCCGGCGCTCTATGCCGCCCGAGCCATGGTCCTCATGCAACTCGGCCGCACCACGGAGGCCCAACAGGATTTGACGAAAGCGAAGCAGTTGTTGGGGAATTGAGTAACGGTACGACTCCTCGTTTAGCCGCGAGTCGGAGGGTTTCCGGAGATTCGCGCGGAACCACGCGGCGACCCGCCCCGCGCGAGTCTCCTGAAGCCTCCGACTCGCGGCTAAACGAAAAATGATGATGGGACAACAAAAAAAAGACGGCCCTGGAAGGGCCGTCCTACTTAGAAAAAGCACACGTTTCACGGTGCCGGCAACACGGTGACATTCGTCAAATTCATCTTACGCACGACGTCCATCACTCGCAGAAGCTCGGAGTAGAGAAGTTTCTTGTGGCACTCGATCTTGATGATGGGTTGCTTGCCGCCTTCTTTGGGCTGGTATTCGCGCAACTTCACGGCCAGACCGTACAGGGAAATTTCGAGGTCCTTGAGGAAACTATCCGACTCCTTGGCTTGATCGCTCTTGTAGCGATTGACCTCGCCGTCATTCAACAGATTCGGGCCGATTGGTTCCGCTTCAGTCTTCTTTGGCTTCCAGGTCATGCCCGCGATCGTCTTCGAATCACCGGAGAAGATCCGCAATCGGTACTCGTCCTTATCCGGCTCGTCGAGCAGCGGCGCGGTGACCTGGGCTGGACCCGAATCTTCTGACGGGAGCAACAGATCGATTTGCCCTTCGGGCGTGGGCAAGCGGAAGTTCATGATGAGAAAGAAGAGAATCTGAAACGTCATATCAAGCATGGGCGTAACGACCCGATTCAGATCGGTCTCGATCGGCTTTTCTTCTTTTTTTCTTCGTTTGCCGAACATCGGTTACTTGCCCCCCGGCAGATTCGCGCGAAGTTCAATCTTGTTGAACTTGGCTTTCTTGGCTGCCAGCATCACGCGGTAGATATGTTCGAATTCGGCACGATTGTCGCCTTTGACGACAACGGACATTTTGTCCACGGCCTCTTGACCGAAGTTGCGAACCCGCGCCTTGTACACCCGATCGACATAGCCTTCGATCTGCGTCCGATCGTCGAAATTTCCTTCATCGACCGTGATCAGCTCTCCGTTTTCCGCCACGAACAGGGCGAGAATCTCATTCTCTTCCTTGTCGATGGGAACCGCCGTCGTGGCTTCCGGGAGCTTGATGTCGCGGTTGTTCTGTTCCTCGACGAAATTCGCCACAATCAAAAAGAACATCAGTAACTGCAGGACCAAGTCGAGCAGCGACATTAGATTTGGTTCGGCTGTTTCTTCTGAGCCGCCATGACTCATGGTATCCACCTCCGTTCAATGCAATGGGTTCGGAGGTTTACCGAGGAGCCGCGGTCGTGGTTCCCGTGCCGGCGGAGCTGGGACCCGCACCCGCACCCGTCTTCTTCGAATTGTGGTACATCTGCGTCAGCAAGTCGTCGGCGATGTGGCCGGTGTCCATCGAGATGCGCACGATGCGGTTGCGGAAGAAGGCGTTGAAGAAAATAGCGGGAACCGACACACCTACCCCAAGCAGCGTGACGACGAGGGCATGCGAAATACCCTTTGACAGATTCTTCGGGTTCGGAGTCTTCTCGGAGTACGCCAATTCCATGAACGCCAGGATCATACCGAACACCGTGCCGACCAGCCCGAGGAGCGGCCCCAGGGTCCCGATGACGGCCGTGTAGGAGTTCTTCTGTTCCTTCTCGGAACGAATGCCTTCGAGCATATTCGCGGCCGCCTCGCGGGCGTCTTCCAGGCCATATTGCAAACGGCTCATGCCGGCCGTCAGCACGCGAGCCAGGGAGGAGGTGTCGTTGCGAGCCATGTCGAACGCTTCCTTGAAGCGCCGCTTGTTCACGGTGTCGGTAAATTCATCGACGAAGCCGGGCGGAATGGCGATGCCCATGCGCAGGTCGAGCGTCAAGAGCACGCATAGGGCCGTCAGGCCGACCGAGACGATCAACATCATCGGTCCGAAGACCCAGCCGGCGGAATCGACGATGTGAATAATCAAATTCGGTTTCTTCGTATCCCCACCTTCGGCAGCCGAGGCCCAGCTCGCTCCGAGAGTCATCAACACGAAGAGGGTAATCGAGTAGGTGGCGGCTGTCATCCACCGCGAGCGGGAGATTTGGGAAACGAAATGCATGATGCAGAACTCTCTGAAGTAGATTAGATCGACCGCGCGTATAAATGCCTGGAAAATGGGCCGCTCAAACTGATCCTCAATTTGAGACTCTCGGGGCGTGCGATTGGTTCCATTATCGATAAGGAATATGTGAACCTAGACAAGGGAAAGAGTCAAGAGTTTTGATCCGAGAAAATGAGAGAATGAGAGAAATAATGGGATTTGCTGGTGCGTTTTCTCATTTTTGCAGTGCTCGGCCAGTTTCGATTCAATGCACGAGCAATTTTTAACCACACAGGTTGCTGGTGTAGCCGAATTCGCAAGAATTCGGGTCCCTGCCGCTCAAAGAACCCGAATTCTTGCGAATTCGGCTACGGTATCTGCAATCCCTTCACATACTCGTAATACCCCGCCAACTTGTATTTCTTCGCCGTGTTCTCGGACGACATATAACGGACGTTGCCGTACACTTCTCGTTCGGGCGGCCAGGGCCGATCGAACAGACCGAAACACCATAGGATGCCCGTGTAGGAATTGGGGTCGCGGCCATCCAGAGCGTACTTGTTATTCAGGTGTTCGAGAGTGCAGTACGCTTCCTCGGGCGAGGCTGACCACTCGAGAACTTTCTTCCCCCAGAGCATTCGCAGGTAGTTGTGGATCCGTCCCGTCGCCACCAGCTCCCGCTGGGCGGCGTTCCAGAGCGGGTCATGCGTTTGACCGGCTTCCCATTCCTCAAGCGCATACACGAACTTGCGTTTGTCGCTCGCATGCTTCGCTAGCGATGCCTTGGCCCAAGCTGGCAACGTCGATTCCAGATCTTGAAACACCGGGTACGGCCAACCCGCCGGTTTGTGCAATTCCCCAAGTCGCCCGCCGGCTTCCGTGTTGCGGACCGAATGCCAATGATATCCGACATCGCGCCAGGTGATCGCTTCGTCGAGAAACCCATTCACATTTGGGTCGGTGTGAAAGAATCCCT
>JAIOQJ010000210.1 GCA_021413475.1 Planctomycetota bacterium
CTTCTCGATGATTTCCAGTTGCTTTTCCATCTCCTCCGAGAGGTTCTTCAGAAACGGCAAATCGAGGCGGATGCCGTTGTATTCCATCTCGGCCAGCACTTCGATAAGCGGGATTTCCACGTCCGAGTAGAGCGTGCGAAGGTTCTCCCGATCGACGTCGGCTTCGAGCTGTTCGCACAAGCGCCAGGCGGCGTCGGCATCCTCGGCGGCGTAGTTGCAAACCGTCGCAGTCGGCACCGTGTCCATCGTCTTCTGGCTCTTCCCTTTGCCGATCAACTCCGTGATCGAGATGTTCTGATGGCCGAAGTAGTCGCGTGTGAGGTCATCGAGGTTATGGGCCCGTCCTCCCGGTTGCAGGAGATAGTGAGCGATCATCGAATCCCCCGCGATTCCGTGAACCTCAACTCCTGCCGCCCGCAGGGCCAGGACATCGTATTTGATGTTCTGGTTCACCTTGGCGATCGACGGGTTCGCGAAGAGCGGTCGCAATTCCTTTAGAACGTCGGCCGAGTCGAGACGTTGGTCGGCGGCTGGTGCCATTAACGGCAGATACCAGCCCTCGCCTGATTTCCAAGAGAACGCGAGGCCGACGATCGACGCTTGGATCGGGTCGAGTCCCGTGGTTTCGAGATCGAAGGCGAAACGCGGCTGCTTCTTCAGCTCACCTAGGAACGCCTGCCATTTTTCAGGCGTATCGACCAGATGATAGGTCGCGTTCCAGTTGTCCGCCACCACGACGGCGGGCGGTTCGGCATCGGCATTTTCTTCGATACTTGAGAACAGATCGCGTGCAGCGGGAACGCTCGGCTTCGCCTTGCGAGGCGGCGCGCCGCGTATTGCGGGCATCTCGCCATTTTTGGGGGCACCATCCCCCTTCATCGTGTCGCGGACCTGACTGGAAAACGAGCGGAAGCCGAAGCCCTGGAGAAGTTCGAGCAGTCTCGGCGAATCCCACTCGCGCCGCCGCCAGCCTTCCCAATCGATCTCGATCGGCACATGGGTGTCCAATCGAACCAAAGTTCGGCTCTTTTCAAGATGGCCCGAGGCAACGGCAGCCTTGAGATTTTCCTTCAGTTTCGCTTGTTTGATCTCATCGGCGTGGGCGACGAGATTGTCAAGCGTCCCATACTGCTGCAAGAGTTTCGCGGCCGTCTTCTCGCCGATCCCGGTGACACCCGGGACGTTGTCGATGCTATCGCCGACGAGCGTCTGAAAATCGACGACCTGTTCCGGTTTCACGCCCCAGATCTTGAAGAGTTCGTCGCGGTCCACGGCAGTGCGTTTTCGCAAGTTGTAGATCTTTACCTTGTCGCTTATGAGCTGGCGGCAATCTTTGTCGCTCGTGCAGATGAAGACATCGAGTCCGCGAGCCTCTCCGGCTTTCGCGAGCGTGGCCAGTACGTCGTCAGCTTCGAAGTTCACGGCAGTTAGAACGGGCAAGTTCATCGCCGTCAGAACATCCTTGATGAAGGGAATCTGCGGCGTGAGATCGTCGGGCGGAGCGGGTCGGTTCTTCTTGTAGTCGGCAAAAATCGCGTCACGGAACGTGGGACCGGGCAGGTCGAATGCGCAGAACAGGTAGTCTGGCTTGACTTCCTGATGCAGCCACAACAGATCGCGGGTGACGCCGAAAAGGGCATTGGTAGGCCTACCGTCCGGCGCATTCATCGCCGGGATCGCATGAAACATCTGGTAGATCAACGCGTGAGCGTCAATCAAATACATGCTTCCCGAAGTACCCATGAAACAAAGCCGTTCCGGTGAACCTTGGCGGATAGGAGCAACGCGACGCCGCGGACGATGGCGATCGAGTGCGAGTCTAGCTTGCGAACCGGGAGGCGAACCAGCAGGGGTAAGCCGGCAACGAATCCACGGATCGATATGTCCCGTCACCCGCCGCTTACCACCCAAACAAGGGTGTAAATGATAAGAAGGGGAGGGGTAAAGGTAGCGAACCAGTGACGGGAATCGCGGTATGGAGAGGGTTTCTCCACTCTAGAAAGTGTATGGGGTGGGGAGGGGGAAAGTCAAGCCAACGGGCAGCTCCGCGGGGAGTTAGAGGTTTTTCCGTACATCGGGCGGAAGGAAGGACGATTACAATTGTTTCTGATCAATACCCGCGCCACCCTTCCCGAAATTTTTAAAAGCGGGACATTTCGGGACATTTTGAGACATCGATGGTTGAGAGATCGTGCGAACGACGCAGGTACTTTTCTCTGGGTGTTCCAAAACGTTCCATTTTGTTCCATTTCGTCGATCCGCGACACCAGTCTCCAATCGAGAGATTAGGATCGAATGCGGGAAATGCAAATGGCCGCCTCACACTGAGCGTGAGGAATCCATTGGCTACCTCTCCCCTCTCAACGTCCGCTCCAGCAACTCCATCTCCACCCTGCTCCCGACGATCAACGGCGTCCGCTGGTGGATCGTCGTCGGCTGAATGTCCAGAACCGGCCCCGTGCCATCGATGGCGATGCCTCCGGCTTGCTCCGTCAGAAAGGCGATGGGGTCAGCCTCGTAGAGCAGCCGCAACTTGCCGGCCGGGCTTTCCGTCGTGGGCGGATAGAGGAAAATGCCGCCCTTGAGAAGTGTGCGATGAAAATCCGCGACCATGGAGCCGATGTAGCGCGAGGAGTACCGTCGGCCGAGAGCACCCTTGCGAAGGCGATCAAGATACGTCCGGTACTCGGCCGGGAACTCGTCGAAGTAAGCCTCGTTCACCGAGTAGTATTTCCCCTGATCGGGGATTCGGATGTTCTCGTGGCTGAGAACGTAGGCACCGACTGCGGGGTCGAGCGTGAAACCGTGTACGCCATTGCCGACGCTGTAGACGAGCATGGTCGAAGAACCGTATAGCACATATCCGGCGGCCACCTGGGCCCGTCCCGGCTGCAATACCCAACGACTGTAATCTTCAGCGTGTTCCTCTGGCCGGCGAAAAACCGAAAAGGTCGTGCCA
>JAIOQJ010000221.1 GCA_021413475.1 Planctomycetota bacterium
GAAGAGCGTCGACCTGATCGAGCAATCCACGGGCGAGCGTGTCGATCCGTACGCGTTTCCGCTCGACGACCAGCCGACGTTCGACCTGTTGTGTCGCGGCGAGACGAAAGGCATTTTCCAGCTCGAAAGCGGCGGCATTCGCGATCTGTTGCAGCGGATGAAGCCCGACCACTTCCGCGACATCATCGCCACCAATGCGTTGTATCGCCCCGGTCCGCTTGAAGGGGGCATGGTCACCGAATACATCGAGGTAAAGCACGGCCGCAAGCAGGCTGAGTACGCGCACCCGGTGATGAAGGAAGTTCTGGAAGAGACCCACGGTGTGATGGTCTACCAGGAACAGGTGATGCGGATCCTCAATGGCCTCGGCGGCATCGAGCTCTCCGAAGCCTACACCTGCATCAAAGCCATCAGCAAAAAGAAGCTGCCGATGATCGCTCGTTCGCGCGAGCAGTTCATTCAGGGGGCTGTCGCCAAGGGGCTCAAGGAACGCGACGCCAGCGAACTGTTCGGCATGATCGAGAAGTTCGCCGGCTACGGCTTCAACAAGTCACACTCGACCGCCTACGCCCTGATCGCGTACATGACCGCCTATCTGAAGGCGCATTACCCGGTCGAGTTCATGGCCGCGCTGTTGTCCGGCGACATCCCGGGCCGCAACTTCAAGAAGAAGGACTCGCTCGTCGAGCACTTGGAAGATTGCCGGCGCATGAACATCACGGTCGTTCCGCCCGACGTTAACCAGTGCGAAGGGGACTTCACCGTTCGCGATCAGAAGATTCTGTTCGGCCTGGCAGCGATCAAGGGTTTTGGCCCGACCGCGGCCGCGGCAGTGGTGGCCGATCGCACGCAGCGCGGCCCGTATCGCGACTTGTTCGACTTCTGTCAGCGGATCGACCCGAGCGTGGCCAATCGTGGCGCGATCGAATCGCTCATCAAGGCGGGCGCGTTCGACAGTTGCGGCGCTCACCGGGCCGCGTGGATGGGCGTGGTCGATCGGGCCCTGCAGTCGGGGGCGTCGGCGCTGTCGGATCGCCGCGCGGGCCAAAAAGGGTTGTTCGAGGACGACGAGCCCGAGGATGGGCCCGAGCACGCCTCCGTGCCGAATGTCCCCCCTTGGGACGATCGCCTGCGGTTGGCGAGCGAAAAAGAAGTGCTGGGCTTTTACCTTTCCAGCCATCCGCTGGCCGAGCACGAGGAAGCACTCAGCACCTACACGACGCACAACACGGTCGAGGCGGCCGCTCTCCCGGGGCGGACCGAGGTGTTTTTGGGAGGCATGATCGCGTCGATCAAGTTCTCGCACGTCAAGCAAGCTCGCCAGGGAAGCACGCACACCAAGTACGCGATGTTCGACCTGGAAGACATGACCGGCATCATGCGTTCGATCATCTGGCCTGAAGATTTCGCCCGCTTCGCCCACCTGGTCGAGGCGGACAAGATTCTGGTCGTGCGCGGCACGGTCGACAAGCGCCCAGGCAGTGAAGAGGCGAATCTGATCATCAACGAGCTGATCCCGCTCGAGGAAGTGGCCCAGCGATTTACCAAGGGGATGATCGTGCGGCTCGACGAGCAGGAGCAAGGCCTGCAGCGGCTCGATCAGTTGCACGAAATCCTTCGTGGCTATCCGGGCAAGTGCGAGCTGCAGCTGATGCTGTGCCTGGAGGACAAGACCCGGGTACTGTGCCACTGCGATGGCATGCGGGTGGAGTTAAGTGCCGAGTTGCGGCAGCGAGTCGGCGACCTCTTGGGCCCCGGCCACATCAAGCTCATCGGCGGCCCGTCTCCTTCGGCCCCGTCGAACGGCAATGGCAACGGCTACAACCGCGGCCAACAAAACCGCGGCGCCCCGGCCCGCCGGTAAGGTCCGCTTGCGGACCGCCCCCATAGAGCCGGTCCGTCCCGGACCGAAATGAATCGGGACACGCACGCCATGGCTACTCACGGCATTCACTGGATCGCCACCACGTTTGGCACTTGGCTGCACGGCGATCCCCGCGGTTCGTGGCGAGACGGCAAGCTACTCGGCCCCGATCCATTTCTCGAAGCAGCCATCCAGTCGCGAATGACAGCCGACGCGATGGCACTCTCCGAGGAGGAGATTTCGCTGGTGGCCAAAACGTTTGGCGAGGCTGTCATCGAGCACAGCTGGCCAGTTTACGCGGCGACGGTGCACCCTACACACACGCACATCGTGTTTGCGCCGATGCGAGACGATATCGCGAAAGTGATCGCAACCCTCAAAAAACGTTCGGCGAACATTGTCATGGAACATCATCGGAAGCAAGGGAAGCCTGTGGGGCGGTCACTCTGGACCGAGGGTCAGTTTCCCGTATTCATTTTCGATGAGCGCCACTTGGAGAATGCCATTGCCTATGTGCAAGAACATAATCTCCGAGTAGGGCGGAGGGTGGACCCGTATCCGTGGATCGGGCACGTGCCGCCGTGGTGAGCACAGTTTTCGGTCCGGGACGGACCGGCTCTATGGGGCGGTCCCTGCGGGACCTGCCATGACAGTTCACTTCTTCGCCGCCACCCACTTGCCGTCTTTCCACTCGAAAGTTCCCGCTTGGAATGGGAGCGAGTCGATCAGCTTTCGCTCTTTCAGCGCGGTGGCGTTGAAGATCAGGCGCATCGATTTGCCGTTGAGCTTGAGCGTCATCTCGGAGAGCTTCACCGGACGCCCTCCCAGGTCGAGCCGCGATGCCAGGCAAGGAACATCGAGATTCGTCGTGCCGTCTGGTTTTTCGAGGAAGGTCTTGCTCAGCTTCATCTCCTCACCTTTGGGCGTGGTGATCGCTTCGAGCTTGGCCGGATCGAGCAGAACCCCTTTCTCGTCGCGCACCAGGTAGACGATGCTGGTGGGATATTCTGTCTGAGCGTGGGCCGATGTGGGAAAAGCAACGATGATCAGCGCCATGACCGGCAGCCACCTCCACAAAATGCTAACCCAGAGTGTGTGTTTCATCGGGTCCTCATGTCAAAAATGAGTGTTATATCCAGGTCCGCAGAGCGGACCTGCCCATAGAGCCGGTCCGTTCCGGACCGAATTGTGGTCACCATATCCCCTGACGTAGCATCTGCACACGCTTCTTTTCGGTCCGGGACGGACCGGCTCTATGGGAGCGGTCCCTGCGGGACCTTCAGTCGATGACGACCAGCGCGTCGGGCAATTCGTTCATGTCGTTCGCGGCACGGGGGAACGGTGCGGCAAGCTGCTTGCCGGCGTCGGCGATCACCTTGCACAGGGCTTCGGTCGGTTGGCCGCGGCGCAGGCCGTCGGTC
>JAIOQJ010000222.1 GCA_021413475.1 Planctomycetota bacterium
TGTTCAACATTCTCGAAGAGCGCGACGTGCAGATCCGCGGCTATCCGATTCAGTTCGACATCGACGTGTTGATTCTCTTCTCGGCAAACCCCTCGACGTTCAACCGCTCGGGCAAGGTGATCCCGCAGTTGAAGGACCGCATCGGCTCGTTAATCCAGACGCACTATCCGAAAGAACGGGCGATGGGGATCGAGATCGTCGAGCAGGAGGCCGGCAGCGACCTCGGCGGCGAGTTCCCCGTGCAAGTGCCTTACTTCATGAAGGAGATCATCGAGGAAGTCAGCATCGCGGCCCGCAAATCGAAGTACGTCGATCACCAATCAGGTGTGTCGGCCCGCTTCAGCATCGCCAACTATAGGACCATGGTCGCGTCGGCCCGGCATCGCGGCATCCGGCTCGGCGAGAAGCCGGCCGTGCCGCGGATTTCGGACCTGGGGCATTTGCCGACGTCGTCGCTCGGCAAACTCGAACTCGACATGATGGGCAGCCACCAGATGTCCGAACGGCAGGTGCTCGAAGCAATTCTTTCTGAAGCGGTGTCCAAGGTCTTCGAGGAGTACGTCGACAAGCACGGCCTGGACGAAATCGCGGACGTTTTCAGCAAGGGGGTGAAGATCGAAGTGGGCGACATGCTGCCGTCGAGCGAGTATGCCAGCCGTCTGAAACGGATTCCGAAAGCGTGGGAAAAAGCGTTCGAAGTGAACGCCGGCGGCGGCGACGCGATGCGGGCCTCGTGCCTTGAGTTCGTGCTGGCGGGCCTGCACGCGACCGAGCGGATTTCGCGCTCGACAAAACACGGGCGGATTGTGTATGAAGTGTAAAACCGCGTCAAGCCCTGGATCGCCGCGATGCGCAAACCATTCGACGTTTCACCCAAAGCGCTCTCGGAAGCTTTTCCGAACGACTGGTTCAACCTACTCGGTTGGCCGGCCGACTCGATTTCCGTGATCGATGCCGACGTCGCCACCGTGAGTGGGGCGACCGACAAGATCTTCCGATCCGGCGGCGATCTGCCCTGGCTCGGCCTGCTGGAATTCATGTCGGGCTACAAGCAATTCGTGGCCGAGCGTTTGCATTGGCACTCGACGCTGATCGCGCACCGGCATCAGTTGCTGGTTCGCTCGGTAGTCGTACTCCTTCGCCAGGAAGCGGACGGACCGGCCTTGACCGAGGTGTACGAAGAAGCCTTTCCCGACGCCGAACCGCACCTGATATTTCGTTATCGCGTGATCCGCCTCTGGGAGATCCCGGCGGAAAAATTACTTGAATGCGGCATCGGAATGGCCCTCCACGCGCCGCTTGGCAAGCTCGAACCGAAGCGTCTACCCGAGGTGGTCCGCAAAGTACGGCAGCGGGTGCATCAGGATCGTCCCGAGGACGCCCCCGATTTGGTCGCGGCCATGTACATTTTGATGGGCATGCGGTACGATGAAGCCATCATTCAAACGATCAAGAAGGAGGTCAGGGAGATGGAAGAATCGATTACTTATCAGGAGATTTTGAAGAAGGGTGAAGTGAGAGGCGAAGCGAGAGGTGAAGCGAGAGGCGAGGCGAAAGGGCACATCGATGAAGCGCGTTCAAACGTTATTCGATTGGGGTCGGAACTGCTTGGGCCGCCGGACGCGGTAGCAAACCGCAAGCTTCGCGCGATCAAGGATCTGGAACGGCTGCGCGACCTTGGATTACGGGTCGTCAAAGTCCGCTCGTGGAGGGAACTATTCTCAAGCAAGTAACGCAATTTTGACGGTGGGCCGAGTCAATCGAACGGAGGTAAAAATGTGTGAAGACAATGTCCGTCGCACGGGCGTCAGCATTGTCGGCCACAGCGTTTCAGGCTCGGCTAATCAGGCTCAATTCTTCAGGTCAATCTTTTTCCGCCCCAACAACCCCGCAGCCTCTTTTTCGAGGTCCTTCAACAGATCATCGGGGGCGGCGTCTTTCTTCAACGACCAGCGTTTGATGATTTTGAAGCGATGGTAAAAAACGACGGTGATGTCGTCGTCCACGCCGAGGTTCCAGGCTTTGACCTGGGGGGCGGGTTCGGTGCCATCGATCGTTGCCTCGGCCAGGCCAATGGTCACCAGCGGTGCGGCCGCGGCCTTGGCGATGTTGCTGATCTCCGTGATACGCAGATCACGCGTGTCGTCGGCGTTGTAATCCTTGTTGAGTGCCAGGAACACAATGAAAGCACCCAGCCGCTTGTCGCGATATTTGGCCGCCAGTTCCTGAAGCTTCTTGAGAACGATGACGCCGGCATCGGTATCTTTGGCGGGCACGCCGCGGACGAAGACGCCGATGGTGGTGTTCAGGCCATGCTCGGTGACGGGACAATGCAACTTGCCGACACGATTATGTTCGTCCTTGACGGGGTAACGGCCGTCGGCGACGACGAACATGCGGAAACCAC
Source organism: Planctomycetota bacterium (assembly GCA_021413475.1). Classification (GTDB taxonomy): domain Bacteria; phylum Planctomycetota; class Planctomycetia; order Gemmatales; family Gemmataceae; genus JAIOQJ01. The sequence goes on from JAIOQJ010000222.1 coordinate 2,408, forward strand.
GCGGGATCGAAGCCGGTTCCGGGTCGGCCTTGTCCTGGGCCGAGACAACGATGGCGGTCAGGGCGAGAATCAGCAAGGCTCCGTGCAATTGTCGCGACCGTAACATGCCGAATCTCCGGAATATTCTGCGACGGCCAAGGAAGGCCGTCCTACGAAGAATGTTTGCGTCTCTACCGCACTCTGTCAAGCCACGTAAGCGTCGCTTCCGCTACGAACCACCAATGTCTCGCCGCGCCACCCCACCTGAACGCCGGGTCACTTCTTCCGGGGCGGCTTGGGGTCGAGGTTTTCTTTCAATTCATCAGCGGAAAGTTTGGTGACCACGCCATCGGCGGGGACTTCGAGCTTGCAGATCCAGACCAGGGCATTGAGAACGATCTTGCGGAAATTGTCGTCGCCCCAGTTCTGGTGGAAATGGCCGCCGGTGAAACCGGCTCCCCGGCCGCCATCGGGGCGTTCGACCGCCCACATCATCGTCTCGGCCTTGCCCTTCGCCTCCTGAATGTGAGGATAGGGCCCCTTTGGCGAAACGTACGGGCCGTTGCGGACGGCATCGGATGGGATGGCGGAAAGGAGCGGTGTCACCCCCTTCATTTCCGGGCGAAACCGCATGTTGAAGTACCATTCATCCCGAACCGAGAACGGCTGCACGCCGCGAGTGACCGGATGCTTGGGGAATTCCTTGAATTCTGGTTTCCACATCGGATTGCACGACCACAAGGTCTCGTACGAGCCGCCGATCCACTCCTGAAATTCCTTACCGCCGAGATCTTTGGGGACCTCGACACCGTAGTGGGCACAGAACAGGCCGACGCCCTTCTTCATGAGCTTGCCGATCACTTCGAGATGATTGGCGATCACCAACGGATGCCGTCCGCCGCCGTCGGCGTAACAGAAAATTCCGTCGGCTCCGTCGAAGGCGCTCTCGTCCTTCGGCCAACCGCCCGTGTGGTAGGAAATTTCCAGGCCCTCGTACCCACCGAGGCATTTCTGCAACAGCTTGGTTCCCGCGTTGAATTCGTGTTCACCAGGCCCGTGGCTGGGGCTGCCGGCCAAAATCACCAGCTTCTTCTTCGCGGGTGCTGCCATCGCCGGGAGTGACAAGGCACCGACGGCCAAGGCCGACGAACCTAAGAATGCGCGACGGGAGAGATCGTTCGCCATGGGAAATTCACCTCAAGGAAGTCGTTTGTCCGTGTGCTTCGATCTTTTCTATCATATCCAAAGTACAAGGAGATAACGCATGTCAACGGAAGTGATCCCGTGTCCTTCGTGTCAGCATTCCGTCCGCGTGCCGGAGAGCCTGTTTGGCCAACCGGTTCGCTGCCCGCAGTGTAAATCGTATTTTACCGCTCCTACACGTAGCGAGGATGGGATTCTCGGTGATCCGAAACTGCTACCCGATCCTCCGGCTTTTTCGAGTTCGGCATCGGATTACCCGGCATCGGCGGGAAATTCCTCGCTGATGCTGCCCGGATTGCTGCTGCTTATCGTCGGGATCTGCGGAGTCGCGACGAATGGCATGATCGCGTACATGTTGACCTTCGGCATGAACGAGATCGTGGCCAATCTGAAAAAGGCGGTCAACAATCCCGACGATCAAATCCATAAGTTCGCGCAGCGAAAATTGACGGAAGAAGACATCAAAGAAGCGAATCTCTTGGTCCTTCGCGACGTGGCGTTGACGTTCCTGGGCGTCAGCACGGCGGTTGTCCTTGGGTCGATCGCCATTCTCAGCCGTCGATTCTTCGGTCTCGCGATCCTCGGCAGTATCGCGGCGATCATCAATCTCGGCAACGGCTGCTGTCTCCTCGGCTTTCCGGTGGGCGTGTATTGCTTAATCAAGCTTTTCGATCCCGACAGCCGTGCGTTATTTCGGAAATAGTCTTGTAGGGTGAGCCGCCGGGTTATGCGAAGAAATAGCAAGCCAATCGGTGTATCACCCGGCGGCTTACGCCGCTCGGCTCGCCAGTAATCGTCAACGGAGTCTTTTGCCATGCCAAAGAAGCGGACGGATCAATTCACTCGCCGTGGAGCGTTGCAGGCGGGGGCGGGCATGGCCATTGGCAGCGTGCTCGGCACGGATGTGCTGGCCGTGCCGGTATCCGTTAATGTGGATGTCTACACGTCGCTCGGCGTCAAGCATGTCATCAACGCGGGCGGAACGTTCACGAATCTGGGCGGTTCGGTGATGCCGCCCGAGGTGGTGGCCGCGTGGGTCGAGGCATCGAAGCATTTCATCAATCTGTCCGATCTAATTACCAAAGTCGGCGAGCGGATCGCCAAGCTCATCGGCGTCGAAGCGGCATTGGTCACCACGGGAGCCGCCGGGGCGCTGCAACTGGCGACCGCCGCGGCCATCACGCAGGGCGATCCGAAACTGATTGCTCGATTGCCTGACACGACCGGCCTGCGCAACGAAGTGATCATTCAGAAATCGCATCACTCGAGCTACGACATTCAGATGGCGGCAGCGGGTGGGAAGTTGATCCAAGTCGAAACGCTCGCCGATGCGAAGAAAGCCATCAATGATCGAACCGCACTCATGTTCTTCATGAACCACGCGGAGCCCAGCGGCAAAATCAAGCGGGCCGAGTTCGTTGCGATGGCGCGTGAGCACAAGATCCCCACGCTAATTGACGCCGCCGCCGATGCTCCCCCCGTTGAACGGCTCACCGAATATCTCAAAATGGGCTTCGACCTGGCGGCCTTCAGCGGCGGCAAGGCGATCCGCGGGCCGAACGACACGGGCCTACTGCTCGGAAAAAAGAGCCTGATCGAGGCGGCCAAAAAGAACACCAACCCCAATGCGAGTATCGGCCGAGCTTTGAAAGTGGGCAAGGAAGACATGATCGCCTTGCTCGCCGCCGTCGAGCGTTTCGTGACGATGGATCACGCGGCCGAGGAGCGTGAATGGGAACGCCGGATCGCCTTCATCGAAAAGACGCTCAAAGATATTCCCACGTTGAAGACGGAGCGGATCACGCCCGCCATCGCCAACCACGTACCGCACGTCATCATTACCTGGGATCCGAAGAAAGTGAAGATCACCCCGGAGCAGGTGAATAAGGAGTTGGCCGCAGGCGACCCACCGATCGTGATCGCCCGCGTCCACGGCACCGGCGATCACGGCATTCTAATTTCGGTTTTCGTTCTGCAGGAAGGTGAAGATCGCATCGTCGCGGAGCGATTGCATGGGCTGTTGGCGAAGGCGAGTGGGTGAACCGCGGTCAAAACAATTTAGCCACGGATGAAACACGGATCGAACACGGATAAAACCAATGGCGAATTGCGAAGAGACGACCTGGTTGCCTAGAAACTCGTCTTTGGTCTTATCCGTGCTCGATCCGTGTTTCATCCGTGGCTAAAACTCTTCTGAATAATCTCTACGCTCGCTGACCCACCTATCCTCCATTCAATTTCCCCACCCGCGTCTCACCCAGTTCATTTGCCTGCCAATAGTTTCCACCAACAACATCCAAGCAAGTCAGCCAGCCGCCGCCGTAGGCCCAGGTATCGATGCAGACGGCTGATTCGAGGTTGAGCGGCACCCCGCTGCGTTGCTGGGTGTGGCCACAGATCATCTTTTTGCCCGAACAGTGCGGGACGTGTTCAGTCTTGTTTAAATTTCGCCAGTGCAGATCTTGGACGATTTGCTTATCCAGCGGTCGCCGGGGATCGACGTTGGCGTGAACGAAGAAGTGCTCCTCCGCCTCGAACCAATCGACACACGTGTGCTTGACGAAATGCCAGTGGGCGTCGGGAATGTCCTCCAGAGTCGGCTCTTTCCCGACAGTTGTGTACGATTGCAGGGCGTTGAGCCCGCCACACCGCAGCCAGAAGCCGATGTCGTCGCGGCCGCCTTCTTTTGCCCCGAGCATCAGGACTTCGTG
>JAIOQJ010000223.1 GCA_021413475.1 Planctomycetota bacterium
ACGCATAGAGGATGTCGAAGCCCGAAACCCAGAACAGCACCGCGCCGCCGATGACCAACGGCGTCTCAAGTGCGACTAGCCCGCGCACGGCAATCCAAGCCGCGAGGGGTGCCAGCATCAGCGACGCCCCGAGCCAGAAGTGTGCCAGGGCCGTGAATCGCTTCGTCAACGAATACGCGCAGATAAACAACAGCACCGGCCCGCCCAGATAGAGCGGCCACGGATTCGGCGGTTCGCGCAGCAGAAAGAGGGCCGTGGATCCGAGAAAGCCGAGCGAGCAGAGAATTGTGAAAATCAGGACACTTCGAACGGAAAGCGACCCCGCGGGTAGATGCCGTTTCGCCGTGCGCGGGTTGAGAGCGTCGATGTCGCGGTCGGCGAGTCGATTAAACGCCATGGCCGCACTTCGCGCGAAGATCATGCAGAGGAGGATGCCGACGAGATCGATCCAGCGGAACGGTTCATCGCTCCAAGCGAGTGCGGCACTAAGCAGTGCAAACGGCATCGCGAAGATCGTGTGGCTGAAGCGAATCATCTCCAGCAAGCGGCGCAAAAGCGAACCCATCGACGGCCCTCCCTCTACTCGATGTAGAAAGAACCGCTGTGGCTGGCAAAACTCGACAAATTGATTCGGGATTTCACGCCGGTCGGCGCATGCGTCGCAGGTCCGCTTCGTGGACCGCCTGGCGTCGCGGCAGCGCCGTCTTCTCGTAAAGCGACTGGAAGAGCGTGCGGTGCAATTCGCTGAATTCCTCGCCGCGTCGATCCATCACGGCCATCGCGGTCGCAAAGAGAGTGGCCAAGTCTGCTCGATCAGAGATGCGGCCATGTTCGACCCAGCAGAACGACGGCACGAACTTGGGCAAGAGGCCGCCAGCGGGCAACAGATTGCAGAAAACGCCAACGTTCGTGCCAGTGTTGATCAGCGAACCGAGCCCAGTCTTGGCATGGTCGGCGATGTAGCTCCCGATCTTGGAGCGGCCGGTGGCGGTCATCATGCCGTTGACGATCATTTTCACTTCGCCGTAATCGTTGCGCAGGTCGCTGGTGTGCGTCCCCGCTCCGATATTTACCCACTCGCCAAGGTAACTGTGGCCCAGGAAGCCTTCGTGATACTTATTTGAATTCGCGTGGACGATGCTCGCTTCGACCTCGCCGCCGATCCGGCAATTCGGTCCGATCGACGTGCCGCCGCGGATGTTCGCCCCGAAAACTTGCGAGCGAGGCCCGATCCAACACGGGCCTTCGAGCCGCGTGAACGGTGCGATGACGGCATCGCGATCGATGATCACCGGTCCGCTATTCGTATCGGCCACCACGAACGGGTCGATCCGCGCCGTGGGGTCGATTCGCAGCCAGTCTGACGGGCCAACAAGGTTCAAGGTTCCTGGACGGCCGTTTGGTTCCACGGAACGCGTCGCCTGAAAATCGACGGCAATTTGTTCCGCGTTGGCATCGACAACATCCCAAAGATATCGCACCAATTTTCCGCCAGCGGGTCGCACGGGAAGCGTTCGACGCCATTGATCGAGACAAATCCCAAAGTGGGCGTGGTTGCAGTGGCGTAGTTCGTCGGGAGTTAGCACGGCGCAGGCAATTTCATCTTCAATGATCGCGACGAATGGTGCATCCGCAATCAGGGACGGGTCGAGTTTCGCCGGGCGGCTTGGCGGCAACCAGCGTGCATTGACCAGAACGGTCGTCTCTTCGGCGAGCCAGTCGAGATCATTAATCGGGAGATTCGGTTGATTCAGTGCGAAAAGATCGGCGAGGTACGGACGGATCAACGCACCGACCTGGTCAGCCTGGAAGAAACGTCGTTGCTTCTGACCGAGCGTCGTCATGCCGCAGCGAAGCTCGAACGCGGGCCGTGACAGAACAAGCGGCTCCAACGTGGCGACCCGTGCATCCTCGTAATGACAAATACGCATCCGTGCGACCTCAAATTCTTCGTAGGACAGCCTTACATGGCCGTCCTGAACCTTGCGCAGGCCCAGGCAGGCCGTTCTAATTGACCAAATTTCGAGAATTCAGGGAAGCCCGATTCAGAAGGCGGGTGCCAGAACGTGCGAAATGAACCAATATTGGACGGGAACTCACCCGACCTTTCAAGATGAAAATCGATCTGAAGAATGACAAATCGTCAGAATTGTTCGGTCTCGACTCGGAGAGTTTCCGGTGAGTCGCGCGGAACTCGCCAATCGCAGTCACTTTTCTATCTTGCACTTCGGCAGTGCCTTCTGCAGTTCTTTTACCCCTTCGGCTGTCACCTTGCTGTCATAACCCAACGATAGCCGGGTGAGGTTCTTGAGCGCCGCCAAATCTTTCAAGCCGGCGTCCGATACTTTAGTGCCGAACAACGTAAGTTCCGTAAGGTTTTTCATCTTTGCCAAGTCCTTCATCCCAGCATCTGAAATCTTGGTGCCGGCCAGCGAGAGAATGCTGAGGTTTTTGAGTGTAGCCAATTCCTTCAGCCCCGCGTCGGATACTTCGGTTTCATACAATGTCAAGATGCTGAGTTTCTCGAGCGCG